>JBHIDF010000146.1:0-1510 GCA_046759945.1 Nitrosopumilaceae archaeon | reverse complement strand
ATTACTCTACTGAGATGCGAACCTTTAACCCATCAATATCATCTTGCTTGTAGTTCTTTGCAGCATCTGCAAACTCAACTCGCTTTACTCTAACTAAAAACGCAAGCTCATCTGCTCTTTCCTTAACCATGTTAAGTGATTCTTCATCCAGGTCCACTACATATGCCGAATTGAGAATGTCAGTTGGGTTGTACCCTCTTTCCTTTCGGAGTGCTTGAAGTCTTCTTGCCAAGTCTTTAACGAGCCCACGAGCCATCATCTCGCGATTTCGCCTGGTCGAAATAAAGACTATAAAGTCTTCACGGTGCGCCACAGCATATTCAGGCTGGGCGTCAAAACCAACCAAAAAGTCGTCCTTGTCAAGAACGATTTTGGTACCATCAAGATCGAGTGAAAAAGTTCCTGTCTTAAGTTGTTCTATAATTTTTTTTGGATCTGTTTCAGAGAACTTCCGTAACAGTTTTCCCATGTCTTGCTTTGCCTTTGGCCCTATCTTTTTCCTATCCAGCTCTATTTTTGGTACCAAAGGGAGATTTGAGCGCATCATTTCTGAAACAAGTGGCAGACCCTCTTGGTTTTCAAGTTCGATTATTTTGTACTTTTCAACATTGAGCTGTGAAAGCAAAAATTCTGATAGTGAATCAAGCTTTGCCTTTTGTGATTTTCTAACACAGATTATTGTTTCGTTTAATGGCCATCTTCTTTTTAGCTTTCCCTTCATTCTTGCAGCCGCTGAGACTGACACTACTTCCTTCATCAGTTCAAAAGATTGTTCAAGTTTTTCGTTTATGAGAGTCTCTTGTGGCGAAGGCCAACTTTCTAGTAAGATGCTCTTTTTTTCGCCATATGTTGCCCCGTAAAGATATTCTGTGGTAAACGGGCATATTGGATGCAGCATAATGTCAAGGATTTTCAGAGTCTTTGACAGCACGGTATAAATTGCAAGCCTTCGCGGTTTTTGATTTTCTTCCTCAGCCCAAAGATCGCTCCTTGTTATTGGAATGTATACTTGACTGAGTGAATTTATTAAAAAATCCTCTATTGCTTTTGCGGCTTCATGAAATTTGCAGCTATCATTGAAATTAGTGGTTTTTGAAATTAGTTTTTGAAGCTTTGATAAAAGCCAGATATCTGGAGGCTTTAGAAGGGTTTCATTTTTTGCCCATTCTACGGTTAGCGATTTATCAAATTTATCGTACTCACTGTTTTGTTTAAAATAGAGATGCAGGTGGTAAAGAGTACTTAGGACCTGATAAGGCCTTGACATTAATTCATCTGTGCTAAAGTTGAGAGTTTCAATGGGACTTGATTTCCACATGAAGTAAAATCTAGTCAGATCCACAGGATACTTCGTCAACAATTCTATTGCATCTATGACGTTTCCAAGGCTCTTGCTCATCTTGTTTCCATTTTTATCAAGCACGTGACCCTGGAAAAGAAATGACTTGAATGGAGGTATTGGCTTGTTGTTGAGAATTACGTTTTCAATGAGAAGTGTGTATGCCCATCC
>JBHIDF010000145.1:0-1529 GCA_046759945.1 Nitrosopumilaceae archaeon | reverse complement strand
TACCTCCTATTCCGAAAAATCTTACAAGTTCACCAAGCTCTTTACCTAACCTTATCCCCTTGTATGGTTCAAAACTAAACATACCTGAGAATTTTTTTGCCTTGATCGCCTTCACGATTGCATCGTTTTTGAGGGCTTTTTGGATAATTTTTGAACTAGATTCTTTGAAAACACCCGTGACATTTTTTACGTCATTTCCTTTTGTTATTTTTCCTGCTTTTAGTTCTTTGAGCTTGTTAGATATTATCATCATGCCATGCTGTCTTTTTGCTTCGTACTCAATTACCCTTTCAAGTTGGTCAAGTTTTTGCACTCCCTTTATTTCGATTATTCCCCCTCCACTGATGGATATGTTAATGTCTTGTCGGATAGTTCCTATTCCCCTTGCTACTCTCTTTGAAGCCCGTAAAAGTCGACCTAAAGCTAGAGCAATTTCTTTCATTTCATGTGGTCCAGCTGAAACAGGTTCTAATGCTATCTCTACAAGAGGAATACCAAGTCTATCTAAGCTGTACTCCCTTGTACTTTCATTGTCTTTAAGAAGCCTTGCAGCATCTTCTTCTAGACACAAAGATTGAACTCCAATTTTTCTGCCATCTACGTCGATGTACCCTCCCAAGGAAACAAGCATTGTTCTTTGGAAGCCAGCAGTGTTTGAACCATCTATTACAATCTTTCTCATAACGTGTAGTTCTCTGAATATGGTCGACCTTAGCGCTGATGCAATAATCAACACGATTTCTTTTGCCTCTTTATTAACATCATGGGGAGGTTCCTCATCTTGTTCAACGAGGCAACTACTTGCTGGATTAGCATAATATTCGATTGTCTTTGATTTGCTTGTCTCAAACACTGCAGCAGGATCATATTTTCCTAATTCACTCTTTGTGAGTCTCAACTTACGAGTGAATTTGATTGGGTAACTTTCCAATTCGATAGGGGAACAGTCACAAAACAATTTTGTTCTAGTTGCAAGTTGTTGATGCACTTCTAAACCAACCTTAAGACCAATTTTATCAAAATCTAGTTCAGACACTTTTGTTCTATCTTTTCAATTTGCTTTAAAGTTTAATCTAACTCCGAAGCAATGTTTTCCCGCATCAACTTTTCCATTTCATGTATGTCACTTGTGTTTGCCAACGTCCACATGGCCTTTACCAATGCGGTTTCAGGAATCATATTTGAGAGGGGAATCAACCCCAAGTTTAGCAGATCTCTACCACTTTCATATACTGTCATACGAACAGAACCATCTATACATTGAGAGGTCATTCCCAAAAATAGTCCCTTCTTCTTAGCCTTACAAACGTGTTCGTACATTACTTTTCCTATATGTCCGAGTCCTGTTCCTTCGAATATGATGGCTCTATATCCTGATTCTATAAGGTAATCGATTATTTTGGGATCAAGACCGGGATAATATTTAATCAATGCCACACGGGTATCCCAATTAATTTTTGGGGCGTACTTTGTCGTCTTGAAGTAACTGTTCTTCAAATTTCTCTTTATGGTGTTGCCTTTTACCATAA
>JBHIDF010000144.1:0-1532 GCA_046759945.1 Nitrosopumilaceae archaeon | reverse complement strand
AGAAGAAAAAGCTGCTGAAAAGAAAGAAGAATAGGTTAACATATACGTGTTTTAAACTTCGAGTGTTGCACTGGCGCGAAACTATTCCTGATTGGTATGTAAAAAAATATGGTCACCAGCCCTGTGTTAACATAGGGACTGCAGGTCACGTAGATCATGGTAAGACGACTCTCATTCAGTCCATGACAGGCACATGGACAAGCGTACATAGTCAGGAGTTGAAACGTGGAATTACAATACGGGTAGGATATTCAGATGCTGCTTTTTACAAATGTAAGAATTGTGAGCCTCCATCCTGCTATTCAGTGACTCCAAAGTGTACTAATTGCGGCAAGGAAAGTGAGTTATCTAGGGTAGTGAGTTTTGTTGACAGCCCTGGCCATGAAAGCCTAATGGCAAACATGCTTTCTGGTTCAGCTTTAATGGATGGTGCAATGCTTGTCATAGCCGCAAATGAGAAAGTGCCACAACCACAGACAAAAGAACATCTTCTTGCACTTCAAACGCTTGGGATCCAACAAATCGTTTTGGTGCACAACAAGGTAGAGCTTGTCTCCTACCAAGAAAACATGGCAAGCTACTCTAACATAGTAAAGTTTGTCAAAGGAACAACCGCTGCCAGATCCCCCATTATTCCCGTCTCGGCTCAAACTGGTCTTAACATAGATGCACTTATTGCTGCGATAGAATCGACTATACAAACTCCAAAGAGGGATGAGTCAAAAAATACCGTAATGCATGTTTTAAGGTCCTTTGATGTTAACAAGCCGGGCACCAAGATAAAGGATCTAAAAGGTGGTGTTATCGGAGGAAGTCTAACTCAAGGCTTATTTGAAGAAGGAGATGAAGTTGAGATAAGGCCTGGTATTCTAAACGAAAAGAAAAGAATTTACGAACCAATAACAACAGAAATCATTTCTCTAGGAACAGGGGCGGGCATTGTGCATAAAGTGAAACCAGGTGGACTTGTCGCAATCGGTACAAAGCTTGACCCTTCAATGACACGTAGTGATTCCCTCATTGGATCCGTTATTGGTAAACCAGAAACATTGCCTGAAAATTCTCCACAAGCGAAGATCGAAGTTAGTTTATTTGATAAAGCAGTCGGCTCGGTTGATGAAACCAAGGTTACTCCAATACAAGAAGGTGAATCACTAAGGCTTAACATAGGAACTGCTCCCGTTCTTTCAAAGGTAACCAAGATTAATGGAAATAATATAGACGTGCGGTTTAGGAGACCAGTCTGTCTCTTCGAAAAGGGAAGAGTTGCGATAAGTAGGAGAATTGTCGACAGGTGGAGACTGATTGGAGCAGGCATAGTTGGTTGAAGTCATTTGTGATACAAACTTTCTAATGATTCTTGCATCAGAAGAGATTAAGAATATTTCTAAATTAGAAACAGAACTTGGAACGATTGAATTTATAGTTCCGAACCTTGTTGTAAAAGAGCTCAAAAGATTATCTGAAGATAATGTTCAAAAAAAAGATCTTGCCAAATCAACTTTACGATTAATAAAAGATTTTAAAAAAAT
>JBHIDF010000143.1:0-1562 GCA_046759945.1 Nitrosopumilaceae archaeon | reverse complement strand
GAGGAGGATCGGCAATTTCTATTGTGAAAGTAACGTCAGCACCCATTTTGTACTTAGGAGTTGGGCAAAAGTACGAAGATTTGAAACCGTTTGATAAGGAATCCTTTCTTGAAGCTATATTTGGTCAGCAACTAATTGAATCGGGTGAAACCTCGGAAGAACAACGATCTACTGAACCCATATCGAAGGAATCTGCTAAACCACAAGAAACTAAACAAGAAATAGAAACAACACCAGAACATGTAGAACCGTTAGGAACTGACTCTGATCCTTTTGCAGGTATAACAACAAAGGATATCCAAAGATATGCGGAGCTATTTGACACGCCTCCTCCGGAGGATGAGGAAAGTGCTAGGAAGATGGCAATAAAAATAAAGAAATGGATTAACGATGGTAGCCCTAAACCAGAACAGGAACTCAAAGAAACAAAAACTACGGAAGCAAAGGAACCCGATCATAAAAAGAAGCATTTTCCATTTGGAAGGAGAAAAAAATGAAGCTTAAAACAAAAGATTTGCTAACTCTGGGAGAACTTGATAAAGAAGAAATTTTACGACTAATCGCTTCAGGAATAAAGATAAAAAAAGAACTCAGGAAGGGAATTAACCGCCCACTCTTAAAAAACAAGTCGTTAGCAATGATTTTCCAAAAACCATCAACAAGAACTCGTGTAAGTTTTGAAATTGGAATGTTTCAATTGGGTGGTTATGCGTTAAATCTTTCATTAAACGATTTACAGCTAGCTAGAGGTGAAACCATTCAAGACACTGCTAAGACCCTCTCACGCTATGTAGATGCTATAATGGCAAGAGTTTACTCTCATGAAACCATAGAAACACTTGCAAAAAACTCTGATGTTCCTGTAATCAATGGATTATCAGACTCTTTTCATCCCTGTCAAACATTAGCGGACCTTATGACCATTAAAGAAAAAAAGAAAAAACTGTCAAATCTAAAGCTAGCCTGGATAGGAGATGGTAACAACGTTTGTAACTCTATGATTTACGGGTGCTCAAAATCAGAAATGAACATTTCAATTGCAACACCTAAAGGGTATGAACCAGATTCTAAAGTTCTAAAAGAATCAGCAAAATTCTCTGACCTCGAATTATCAAATGATCCAATTATGGCATCGAAAGATGCAGATGTCGTAATGACTGACACTTTTGCATCTATTCACCACAAAGATCCTCATCGGTCCAAAAAATTTTTGCCACGTTTTCAAGTAAATTCATCTTTGATGAAAAATGCTAAAAAAGATGCCATCTTTCTACATTGCCTTCCTGCTAGAAGGGGACAAGAAGTAACAAGTGATGTAATAGATGGATCACAATCTGTTGTTTGGGATCAAGCGGAAAATCGACTACATGTGCAAAAAGCTTTACTGACAGCTTTACTGTCCGTCTAAAGTTTATAAGAGCATGACCAAAATTTGTGGAAGGATGGAAATTGGTATATTCAAGAATATTGCGAAGATTACGAGCAAAGAAGACCAACTATAGAAGACGAAAAGCACTTCTTATGAGCAGAAGCGATTTTATCACAGTACGAATTTCTAACGA
>JBHIDF010000142.1:0-1613 GCA_046759945.1 Nitrosopumilaceae archaeon | reverse complement strand
GTCAAGGATGCCATCGAGGAAGACAATTGCTTATTGGGTGTAAAACAAGTGATAACTTCTATGAAGAATTCCAAACTGGTAGTTCTTTCTACTTCTATTCCTCAAAATATTTTAGGAAAGATACACGAATCTGCAAAAAATGAAAAGGTACCGACTTTAGACTTTACTGGCTCATCAGTAACTCTTGGTAGACTTTGTGGCGTACAGTTTAGAGTATCCGCGGTTTCAGTAACATCTCTAAGCGATACAAATCTCAAATCAATAATAAGAGAATCAAAGGAACAGGTTGAACAATAAATATCTTATTTTTTACGACGCTTCAATGAAGATTTAAATGAGACAAACATTGCACCGGAGTAATTAGGGTTTACATGACACAGACAATAAAATTAACTTCTGATCAAATAAAACTAATGTCATTATTTCAAAATGTTACTGGAGCAACAGCACGTGATTGTATTGAAGATTCGAAATTAAACAGAATTATCTTTACAGTGAACCCAGGTAAGATGGGCCTTGCGATAGGCAAACACGGTTCTCATATTAAAAATTTACAAAACATTGTGAAAAGAGATGTTGAAATCGTTGAACATGATGATGATCCTGCTACCTTTTTAAAAAACATGCTTAACCCAAAATTTGTTTCTGAAGTAAAGTTAAACAAGAGGGTAGACGGCTCTATGCAGGCGATAGTTATGGTAGATTCAAAAAGGAAAGGCATTGTAGTAGGACGTGAGGGCCGTAATGCTGAAAAGGCAAGACTTCTTGCAAAAAGATATTTTGGTATCACAAATGTTCTCATACAGAGTCCACAACCAATAATGGAGCTATAGTATGGCAAAATCCCCTCTTGGGCTTTTTGCTGGTAGAGTCCTGAAAGAAAAAAGGAAAAAACAAAGGTGGTCCATTGGAAGATACAAAAGAAGAAATCTCGGACTAGACAAAAAAGCAAACCCATTAGGGGGTGCTCCACAGGCAAGGGCTATAGTCTTAGAAAAGGTAGGTATAGAAGCAAAACAGCCAAACTCGGCTGTCCGAAAATGTGTCCGTGTCCAACTCATCAAGAATGGGAAAACAGTTACTGCATTTCTTCCAAGGGACGGAGCAATGAATTTCATTGATGAACATGATGAAGTACACGTTGAAGGAATGGGCGCATCCATGGGTGGTGCAATGGGAGATATTCCTGGTGTAAGATGGAAAGTCTTTAAGATAAATGACACCTCGTTGCGAGAGCTTGTATCAGGTAAGAAAGAGAAACCAAGAAGATAAGGCAAATGAAAGATACACCTAACTTGCTGCTTTTTAGAAAATGGGATCTTTCTGATATTGAAGTGAAAGATGATGGACTAAAAAACGTCATATCATTGAAAAAGGCAATAATGCCAATAAATTATGGCCGTTCTGCATTGAAGAGATTCAACAAAGCAGACATTAACATCGTAGAAAGGCTTGAAAATAAGCTAATGCACTTTGGAAAGAAATATGCAAAAAATACCGGCAGAATGGGAGGAAAGAAAGCTCAGGCTATTAAGACGGTCAAGACTGCGTTTGAATTAATGCATCTAAAGACAGGCAAGAATCCTGTTGAACTTTTGGTAAGGGCAGTTGAG
>JBHIDF010000141.1:0-1615 GCA_046759945.1 Nitrosopumilaceae archaeon | reverse complement strand
GGAGTACAGAAGGTTATTCATTCAGCTTGCTTTGATCTTCTTAAGCTAATCGTAGTATTTCCAGTAGAAGATGAAACAAAGCTTTCAAACAAAGATGGTGAGATATTACCCGATGTCCATCTTTTACCACTTGAATCTACAGCAAAGGATTTAGCGGCTACCATACACTCAGATCTTGCAAAGGGATTTTTGCACGCCATAGATGTCAATACGAAGCAACGAATCGGTGCCCAGCACCAATTAAAGAATGGGGATGTGATAAAGATCGTGTCAACGTTAAGTAGAGGATAAAATGTTTGGGCTCGGAATAGAAAGCACTGCTCATACTTTTTCATGTGCAGTAATCGAAAAGAGAGGCAAGACAGGAAAAATTCTCTCAGATTCGAGAAGAGTTTATCGACCACCTGATGGTCAAGGGATTCACCCTCGTGAGGCTTCACGACACCATGTGGAAAACGCCTCTCAAGTACTTTTGGAATGCTTACACGAAGCCAAAGTGAAAGTAACTGATCTTGATATTATTTCATATGCTGCTGGACCGGGACTTGGTCCCTGCCTTAGAGTAGGAGCAGTTGTTGCCCGTTCACTTGCTTCGTACTACGACATCCCTATATATCCCGTGAATCACGCCATAGGACACATCGAACTTGGAAAGATGCTGACGGGGGCTAAAACCCCACTAGTTCTTCTCGTTTCAGGAGGTCACACGATGTTGTTAGCATTCTTGTCAAAGAAGTGGAGGGTCTTTGGCGAAACCTTAGATATTACAGTTGGCCAACTGCTAGATCAATTTGGCAGGTTTGCGGGTTTTGCATCTCCTTGTGGGAAAAAAATTGAAGAACTTGCCTCTAAATCAACTAACTATATTCCCCTACCGTACATGGTAAAAGGAAACGACGTATCATTTTCTGGTTTACTTTCTGCCGCGAAATTAGTTGCATCAAATGGGCTTGAAGATGTATGTTTTTCGTTACAGGAAACTGCGTTTGCAATGATTGGAGAGGCAACCGAGCGCGCTATTTCCTTCACCAATAAAAAAGAGCTGCTAGTAGTAGGAGGAGTAGCAGCCAACAAGAGACTATCTGAAATTCTAACTAGTATATCCAAAAGACATGATTGTAAATTCCTCGTTTGTCCAAGCGAATACGCTGGTGATTGCGGTTCTCAAATATCTTGGACTGGTTTGCTAGAATCTTCTGTTAAGGATGGCGTTAATCTGGAAGAAACATTTGTAAAGCAATCCTGGCGGCTGGATACCGTAGAAATATTCTACTGATTCTTGTATTCTTCTAACGTTTCTTGTAATGTGTCCAGCCAACTACCGTTACTGAAAACACCAAACTTGTAAGTTTTTTCACGTTCGTTGGTCTTGGCTTTTATCCAGACTTTTTTTATGAGCCATCCTTCCTTTCCTACTTCGATTACGTCACTTAACGGAATATCAAGGACAGTATCTCCCATCTTCTTAGAAAAATCTAGTATCCTACCCCTCGCCTTGTCAAAGGCAACACGCTTATTGGTCAAGGTAAGAATCCCAGAACCTAGAGAGTCCTCAGAACAATCTTCCTGTCTTACTTTATGTTCCGACTCATCCATAACTAGACTTTAATCACTA
>JBHIDF010000140.1:0-1625 GCA_046759945.1 Nitrosopumilaceae archaeon | reverse complement strand
TGGCTTCTTGGAAGGGCTGATGACGTGCTAAAGATTGCTGGCCATAGGATAGGAACAGCAGAGCTAGAAAGCAGTTTGGTTTCTCATAATTCTGTTACAGAGTCTGCAGTTTGTGGCATACCACATAAAGTTAAAGGGGAATCGATAATTGCCTTTGTAGTTTTAAAGGAGGGAATCAGTCCTGACGAAAAACTGCGAAAAGAAATTGTAAACCAAGTAAGAAATGGTGTGGGGCCAATAGCCATCCCTGAACAGATCTATTTTGTTTCAAAGCTTCCAAAAACACGGAGTGGAAAGATAATGAGGAGATTACTCAAGTCTATCGCAAAGGGAGACGAAATAGGAGACGTTAGCACACTAGAAGATGGAGCCGCTGTTAGTGAGGTTCAAGCTGCATTTGAAGAATTAAAAGAATCTATTCAGAAGAACTAGTTTTGTTTACCCCTGTTAATTCATCCATTTTTCAAGCGTTTGACTCCTTTTCTTGAACGATTTCTTCAGACGATTGAGTGAAGTCTCAACCCTGTCACGAGAAAAACTTCGCTTACTGCAAAGATAGTTAATGATTTCACCATAATCTATTTCATTGAATTTGATTTCTGGAACGTCTGATACTTTTGGATGGAGAAAGATTTTTCGTATTTGGTTGTAATCGATTTCTTTTAGCTTTTCTTGTATTTTTGGAATATCCTCAAGCTTGCCGTGTTCCTTGATCATTTTCAAAGCCGTTTTCGGCCCTACTCGCTCAAACCCATCTGGGTTAAAGTCTGTTCCAATTAAGATGCCGATATCAACCAGCTGTCCTCTCGTTATACCTAATTGCTGTAGATTTTTTTCTAATTCGATTATTTCTGGCTCTACCTCAATGTAGGCATTCCTGTTTGGCAGCTTCCTTCTGCCACTATTTGTGAAGTTTCTGATGAGTTTTTTTGCCCCAAATAGTACCGAATCAAAGTCCTGACTTGCTGATGCATATGCTTTTCCGGTAATAGTAAGGTGTGCCGCGGTGGCTTCTCCTTCAGAGGGCGCGTCTATGAATGGTATACCAAATAATTGCAAGAGGTGTTTAGAATCTTCTGCCATGTAATCCTGCATTGAAGTTGTTTGCTGCGCATACTTTCTTGCATCTTCTAAATTGCCTTTAGCTAATGCTTTTTCGTACTTGACTGTGGCATCTTTTTTTATTTGCTTGCGGCGTGAAATCTCTGCAGCCTTTAAGGAAGGCGGCCTCCCATCAAATACGTAAACAGGTTTTATTCCGAGCGAAAGAAAGTTGATGTTTCTGTAAAAGAGTCCACTTAGATGGCTTGTGACATTTCCCTCCGAGTCTGTTAGATGAAAACCATCAGGCCCACGAATTATTGCCAGAAATTGGTAAATTGCGTTGTACGCATCAATAGCTATGACCTTTGACGAAAAAGATGCCAGCTTTGTTTTTTCACGAACAGTAAGAGGCTTGAGGTCTAATCCCATAAATTAAGACCATGGCCTACGAATTTTTGCGTTTCTTATCTTACACGTCTAACTTGCTATATTAAGAACCAAGTAGATACTTTGAAGGGATGCCAGGTTAGCCAAGTGGTACGGCGACCGCCTCGAGATCTAAACAAGGGAGCGGTTGTGCA
>JBHIDF010000139.1:0-1643 GCA_046759945.1 Nitrosopumilaceae archaeon | reverse complement strand
TCAAAACCCATCTTGATAGTTTGAAGACAAGAAATTGCTGAAAATTCGTCATGCACACAACATACTGTCTGCTCTTTTTGGGAATTATAGGGAATACCACCAGATCCTTTATCCACAAAAATACAGATGTAAGCACTTGATTTTGTAAGATGGGTGTAAAGTAACCTGTCGTGGTTATCTTCAGTACCAGGCTTAACTTGAAGATCTGTTGTTTTTTCTATAAGAGAAGAAGTTGCAGCTAATTCAATATCTTTTGGCAAGTAAGTTGATGAATGGCCTTCTGCTTTAACATAAAATTTTTCTCCTCTTAGAAGAACACTTGAACCAATTTTTGTTATGGTGGAGATGATAAGGTTAAACTTATTATCTATTTTTTTTGCTATTGCGATCCTTTCTATGCCAAAAATAGAATTTATTATAGATGAAGCCGCTACCTCGTCATTTGCGTGTATCACTATAACCGAGTCATCCTTCTGTATTCTCCCAAATTTTTGACCTCGTGTTTTGAGAATTTTTTTCAAGTTCGATAATAATGATTCGATCTTGTTAAGGGAAAATAGCGAAGGAAAAACTACAACTACCTTTTCTTCTTTCATTTTGTGTTGTTATCTTCAAGTTGTTTATAATCCTAGAATCACTTAATCTCGCAATAATTATATGAGTTATAAGGTCCGTTTTCTTGTGAGAAAATTCACTGCTGATCAAATATCTGAATTGAATAACACCCTCGAAACTACTGACCAAGTTCTCAAGTGGACTCTAGAAAATCTTCATCCTAGGGTAGCTCTTGCTTCGAGTTTTGGAGCGGAGGATGTTGTCATAATAGACATGTTAATGAAGCTTAATCAAAAGGCTAGAATCTTCACATTAGACACAGGTAGACTAAACCAAGAGACATACGATGTGATGGACGAAATAAAAACCAAGTACAACGTAAACATAGAAGTCATGTTTCCAGACGCTCATGAAGTAGAAGAGATGGTTAAGACCAACGGGATGAATCTATTTTATGAAAGTGTAGAGAATAGGAAGCTTTGTTGCGGAATACGAAAAGTCCATCCATTAAACAAGATGTTAGCAACATTGGACGGCTGGGTGACAGGCCTTCGAAGTGACCAGACTCAGAATAGATCCGACGCAGTGAAATTTGAAATTGATGAACAACACGATGGTATAATCAAGGTAAATCCAATTATTGATTGGAAGTGGGAACAGGTTTGGGATTATATCAAGACAAATGATATTCCGTACAACAAACTGCACGACAAAGGATATCCTAGTATCGGGTGTGAGCCATGCACGCGCGCAATCAAGCCAGGCGAAGACCTCAGGGCAGGTCGCTGGTGGTGGGAAAGAGCCTCGGATAAAGAATGTGGCCTGCACATGGATCATGGTAGCTAGACCTTGTCTGAGAGCAAAGGTATTGCCCGACCACACGGTGGTAAGTTAGTTAACCGTATAACCACAAGGGACTCATCTGGTCTATTTTCTGTTTCTGTAAATACAGACCTTGCAAACGATGTTGAAAACATTGCAGATGGAATATTTAGTCCTCTTGAAGGATTCTTATCACAACAAGACTTTGAGAACGTAGTTAGCGAAGGCAGACTATCAAACGATATTCCTTGGACAATTCCTATAGT
>JBHIDF010000138.1:0-1700 GCA_046759945.1 Nitrosopumilaceae archaeon | reverse complement strand
TCATCAAGCTCTATTTGATTTTGGAATATCTTCGTATTTGGATCGTGTCCGATTGCGACAAAGATCCCCCCTACTTGTAATTTTTGTTTTTCATTTGTTTTGTTGTCTAAGATAGTTACCTCTTGTACTTTCTCATTACCATTTATCTCTGTTACAGCTTTATTCCAGTAGAATTTTATCTTAGGATTATCGAAGGCACGTTCTTGCATTACCTTACTTGCTCGTAACTTGTCTCGTCTATGTACTATGTGTACCTTTGTCGCAAATTTGGTTAGAAATGTACCCTCTTCCATTGCAGAATCACCACCACCGACAACTACAAGTTCCTGGTTCCTAAAGAAGGGTCCATCACACGTAGCACAATATGATACCCCTTTTCCGCCAAACTCTTCTTCACCTGGGACGCCTAGTTTTCTTGGTGATGCACCGGTACAAACTATCACGGCCTTTGCCTCGTATTCTTCTGAAGCTGTAAGTACTTTGAAGGGTTCGTGCTTGAAATCTACATTTACCACTTCATCATCTACGATAGTAGTTCCCATCCTCTCTGTCTGTTTTTTCATGGTAATCATAAGTTCAGGACCAAAAATTCCATCTTCAAAACCTGGATAATTTTCCACATCAGTTGTGTTCATTAACAGCCCTCCTGGTAAAATTCCTGATATTATCAAAGTATCATGTTTTGCACGTGCAGCGTATATGCCCGCTGTATATCCTGCAGGACCAGATCCAATTATTATCACGTCAAACTTTGTCTTTTTTTTAGGTGGCTTTTGAATTTCTTCCCTCTTTGCCTCGACTTGCACAAACGACACCCCTCTTTGATTTATTTAAATTATTCAGACAAGAATGTGATCAAGAATCTTTTGATGTCTTGTGCACAATTTGCCTATTTGAATTTGTGAGTACAATAAGTCGTGTTGCCAGTGAGCGTTGTGTAGTCTACACTCTTTCGACTCGCAAAATGGTTCACCAGTCAGATAATAAAACAGTGCTTGCATTGCATATCCTTCTACGACGTTTGATATTCTAGAATCGTGATAGTCAAGACAAGTTCCTTGGAACTTCTTTTTGATGTAGTCCACATTGAGGCCTTGAAACATGTTTGTCATTAAGCTACGATAGTATTCCCTTGGCTTTGCAGGAGCTTCAATAATTCCTGTAGTGGATATAATGGATGGGTTTGAGCATATAACTGCCCTACCATGGTATCTGTAATCGTTGTAGTCATACGTACATGTAAGTTTATTTGTGATAACAAGATGGAAATTGTCTGCAACAAGCTCATTTTCAGGTATTATTTTTGTAATGATTTTCTGAAATTCAAAACCATCATACATCACTATACTTTTTAGTAGATTACTGTTACCAATTGTCTTTTTTTCAAAATCTATTTCTTCTCGGGAAGGCACATGTTTTTCAAACGGCTTTCTCGTATCAAAGAGGCGACAAGAAGCAAGGTCGTAACATGTTTCGTCCTTCAGAAAATCGAAAAAATTGAAAATGTTTTTTCTTGCTTCAACTTCAATCCCGAATGTCTTTTCAATGAATCGACTTAGTTTTTCCTGATTTATCTCGGGGACAGCAGGCTCATCGTAGAGGAAAATCTTGGAAATCTTCAACACTGAATGGAATATCTAAAGAGTTATCTACCTAGCTCCTTTATTTTTGCAGCAGCAACTTCTGCTGCTTTTTTGCCA
>JBHIDF010000137.1:0-1723 GCA_046759945.1 Nitrosopumilaceae archaeon | reverse complement strand
TACATCTTCTAGAGAGATTGAATCAAAGACAGAATCATTTGCACGAAGTTTGAAAGAGGCAACCCGAATACAATAGGGGCTTCAATTATAAGTCACAAAGGAATTGTGATGAAAAATATTTCTAGTTTTGTTTTAACTAAACTGGAATTTAAAAGTTAATCCATCTCGCCAAAAGAATAAAAATCCCATCCGTATTACTCATATGTGCAGACAAAGTTTATTTTTGTAACAGGTGGCGTGATGTCTGGCCTCGGGAAAGGGGTGATCACTTCCTCAATTGCAAAATTGTTGCAATTATCGAATCAGAAAGTATCTTGTGTTAAAATTGATCCCTACCTGAACTATGATGCAGGGACTATGAATCCAATTACTCATGGAGAGGTCTTTGTTACAGAAGATGGAGGAGAATGTGACATGGATATAGGCAATTACGAAAGATTCCTGAATCAAGACATTCCCAAATCCCACAATATCACGACGGCTCAGATTTATTCAAGCGTCATTGAAGCGGAGAGGAGCGGAGAGTATCTCGGGGCATGTGTTCAGATCATTCCTCACGTAACCGATGTCATAAAGAACAGAATCAGAAAGATTGCCGACGACGAAAAACTAGATGTGCTAGTAGTGGAATGTGGCGGAACGGTAGGTGATATCGAAAGTTTGCCATTCTTGGAGGCATTAAGGCAAATCAGATTAGAGGAGGGATCTGAAAATGTAATTTTCGTACACGTGACCCTCGCACCGATGCTTGACGTAGTAGGGGAACAAAAAACAAAGCCGACCCAGCACAGTGTTCAGGAATTAAGAAGAATTGGTATTCAACCAGACTTGTTGGCTGTAAGATGTACCAGTCCACTTCTCGAAGCAGCGAAGAAAAAAATATCTTTGTTCTCAAACGTCGCCACAAAGGACGTTTTTTCTTGCCATGACGTTAAATCTATCTTGATGATTCCCCAAATGCTCTATGACCAAGGAATAGTCGATGTAATATTCAAAAAATTTGCTAAAGTGGGATTAGTGAATGCTTCTGCAAATTGGGACAAGTGGAATTCAATTGTGGATTCATTTGAAAACACGGATGGTACAGTTAAGATCGCGATGGTGGGAAAGTATGTTACACTAGCAGACAGTTATGTCAGCGTTAATCATGCGCTAAAACAGGCAGGGGCCAAAATTAGAAAAAAGGTTCTCATAAATTGGATAGATTCTGATAAGTTAACTGAAAATATCGACGATCTTTCAAAATATGATGGCATACTTGTTCCTGGTGGTTTCGGCATCAGGGGTGCCGATGGGATCATCAAGACTGCGAACTATGCTAGAGAAAAAGGTATTCCATATCTTGGAATTTGCTTTGGTTTTCAACTAGCCGCAATCTCATTTGCAAAATATGCTTGCAATTTAGATGATGCAAGCTCTACTGAGATAGACCCTCAAAGCAAGAATCTAGTAGTCAATCTTCTACCGGAGCAAAAGAAAGTGTCAAACATGGGAGGCTCACTCAGACTTGGTGCAAATGAAATTATTGTGGAAGATAACACTCTAGCTTTTAGGATTTACAAATCCAATACTATTTCGAAAAGACATAGGCATCGTTATGAGTTCAACAAAGACTACCTGGATTTGTTTTCAAAAAACGGAATGAATTTTTCGGGACAAAGTGATGGTGGAAAAAGAATGGAAATACTAGAAATTCCTTCACACAAATTCTACTTAGGCGTAC
>JBHIDF010000136.1:0-1786 GCA_046759945.1 Nitrosopumilaceae archaeon | reverse complement strand
ATAACAAAGTATGACATACTATTTACATCACTTGACGTTCCGTTCACTTATCAACCAACACAAGAACAAGCTAGAGAATTTATACAACAACAGTAATCCCACCAAAATATGCTTACTATTTTTGGGTCAGTTGCTTTAGATACCATCAGGACATCTGAAAAAATTTTAAAGAATGCGTTAGGTGGAGCGGCTACCTTCGCTGCAATTTCCGCAAGTTTTTTCATAAGACCTGGATTGATCGCGGTAGTAGGCAATGATTTTCCGAAAAGGTACTACAATATCTTGGACCGCTTTCTCAATTTAGAGGGTTTAGTGATTGAAGAAGGAAAGACTTTCAGATATGATGGAAGCTACGATAAAACGTTAACCGTTAGAACTACTAACAAAACTGAACTTAATGTCCTTGAAACCTTTAAACCGACCCTCCCTGAGGAATACAGAAAATCCAAATTCGTGTATCTTGCAAATAATGATCCTGTTCAGAACACCAAACTAATCGGCGAATTTGAAAACGTAAAATTTTCTATGTGTGATACGATTGAATTTTGGATCTCAAACAAAAGAACTGATGTCATTAAAATGATAAAATCAGTCGATGCAGTTGTAATTAATGACGAAGAAGCAAGGTTGTTGACAAAGGAAAATAACGTGATAAAATGTGCAAGAAAAATGATGGATTGGGGAACAGACTACGTGATCATAAAAAAGGGTGAACACGGTTCACTTCTCTTTTACGAGGATTTGATTTTTCCTTCACCTGCCTTTTCTCTTGAAAACATTGTAGACCCAACTGGTGCAGGTGACACTTTTGCGGGAGCCATGCTAGGATATTTGGCAAGTAAAGGCAAAACAAAACTCTCAACTATCCGTGAAGCCGTAATATACGGAAATATTATGGGTTCATTTGCAGTGGAGAAATATGGTGTATATGGTTTGGTAAATCTAAAAAAATCTCAAATTCAAAAACGTTTCAACCAATACAAGAAAATGATTCGCTTCTGAAAAGATATAGGCTTCTAGGCAAAATTCTTCTCATGGAAGACAAACTGGAATCTATCTTCAATTTACAGAAAGATTTAGCAAATATGATGGATCTGAGCAGATATCCAAAAGATACGGAAGGAAAGATTTCTGCTCTCTGCACTGCGATAATTCACGAGGCAGCAGAGTTACAGCGTACAACAAACTGGAAATGGTGGAAAAAACCAACTCCATTTAGTGAAGAACACGCGAGGGAGGAACTTGTTGACATATGGCATTTCCTAGTTCAAGCATCACTTGAGCTTAATATGACGCCAGATGATATCCTAAAAGAATACCAAAGAAAAAACAAAATTAATCGAGATAGGCAGAAAAAAGGTTACTAGATTTGGAGATAATGTATTAATTGTTTGACTCTATATTTGTCAGCACGCTCATTTTCTAACAAGTTTACGTAGGCTTGTTGCCATCCGGTAAAGATTTTGCTTCGTGACTAGCGGATGGACAGGTAACGACAGTACGTGTGATGCAGCCCAATCTGTAACAGGAAGTCTGAGTCTATTCCTGTAAAATGGTGTCTTATGAACAGGCACAGAATAATATGCAATAGCGCCTATCCCATCTGAATTTAGCTTTTTCATAACTTTATCTCGGTTTTTTGTTGATATCGTGTAGAGATACCAATTTACTTTCTCGCCCTTTCTTTCATGAGGAATATCTACATCTAAATTTGATAGAAGGTTCGAAAGGAGTTTAGCATTTTTTCTTCGTCGATTCAAGAATTTTTTAATTTTTTTCATCTGTA
>JBHIDF010000135.1:0-1809 GCA_046759945.1 Nitrosopumilaceae archaeon | reverse complement strand
CAAAATCGATTATGGGTAAGATCTTCAGCGCATTACTAATCACAAAGGGACGAAAGCTTGGAAAATCCTCATGTCTTGGACCAGATTTAAAAAATTTTTCTTAAACTATGTGGATGATTGTTGTGACTCCGCGTCTGTCAGTTTCTTGACCATTTTGCGTTTCTGCCACTATAACGGTAAATGAAATAATGTCTCGTGGCTTGCATTCCTGTGCATTTAGCTGTAGATGAATATCCATCAAATCATACTCGTCTGTAGGAATACTGGTTTCATCAAAGTATGCCTTACCGGTAGATTCTATACGAAACCGTTGATCCTTTTGGTGCCAGCCGAGTTTTGTTCTGCGACCCTCTCTTCCAGCTCCCTTCACGTTAACATCTATAATGCCAGGCTTTGCCATCGTATAGCCAGACGTTTTATTTACAAAAACACCGATCTGTATGGGCTGACCTGCAGTAGTTTCTGCCATCTTTTGAACTCCATCGTTCATCACAACATCTATTCCCTTGATTGTGGTTGCTACCTTGGCTATCCATTCATTTGTTTTTTCTATCGTTGCGGCAATTCTTTCTCGTCTTTTCTTGTCCTCGTCGGGGGGCAGTTTGTAATAGTCAACCCAAGCCAAGTAGTCCTTGCTTATGTCCTTGATAAAGTTGATACACGTGACTTTGTAATCATCTTCACTTTGTGCCATTTCCGAGCCATAATCAGTTGAAGAATCGCCAGTATCCAGAGGAAGTGCCATGAAACTCTAAGGGACATATATCTAAAAAACATAATCTCAATGAATATAACGCGAAAATTATTATTTCAAACTGTGAGTTTCAAAGATATTACGGATGACCTACGAAATGAATTAAGAACAAATCTTCCTCAGATTCGATTTCTCTTGAAGAGAAACCCAGCTATGGGATATACAAAAATAACAGAAATCGGAGCAAAGGTAGGAAAAAAGTATAACATTACATTATTGGTAAACTTTCCTGAAAAAGAAAAGATCAATGATTTTGATTCATATGGCACTCAAGATCTGAGTATGATTATCGACAAACAAAGAAAGAACTTTCCAATTGAACGAAGTATCATAAAAGAAAAAGCAAAGAAATTGTTTGGCGGTGCAAAAGTGGAAGATGCTTACATGTATGAGGGAAAAGAAGGGGTAAAGGTATTTTTTGATTCTGGTAGAATCGATATTTTACCACATTCTCTACACATTTGGTGCAAGTTTGACCAAAAGGTTACAGAGTTTTGCGACTGGCTCTTAGTTGAAGTCTATCAGTTAAGCCATGGAACGTCTTCAGCATCTTCTACTAATTCATAATAGGATGAGAGATTTTTAGTTCTAGTACTTGATAATCACTATAGGTAACTAATTTTCTTCTAATTTGTCGAGTATCTCAGCTATTGCATCGCTTTTGGGATCAATTTCGCGAATCTTCTCACAGCAATCAAGTGCTTCTTTTTTATTTTTCAGATGAAGATGGACGCTTGCTTTTAGAAGAAGAGCTTCTTCATCATACTTGTTAATTTCTAGTACCTTATCAAGATACGATAGAGTGTTTTTTGCATCTCCGTTTATATAGTAAATACTTCCGATGATGAAAAACAAATCAGGGTCGTAAGGATTTTTTTTTTCTAGGGCTTTTCCAAGCTCTAGTGCTTCTGTATATTCTCCTTCTTCGAAAAGCTTTCTGAGGCGGCGTTTTGGATAATTGAATATACTAACCAAATCGTTTCACCCAATCACTCCTTTTTTTCCATAAATGTTCAGTTTCTCTCGATGCAGGCCCATTAACTGGAAATTACCAT
>JBHIDF010000134.1:0-1860 GCA_046759945.1 Nitrosopumilaceae archaeon | reverse complement strand
TTTAGATAAATATTCTAACAGATAGAATAAAACAAATTTCATTTTTAGATTCTTCTGATAGTTTAATTCTGCACTATTATCATAATTTATTCTACTTTACCTTCTAATCCTTTTATTGAACAGAAGATTGAGTATGAATTGTGCATATCGGCATTTCAAGCACAGACACTCATGATGGTGCAATAAAATCTGTAAGAAAGTCTCTTGAAGAGCATGGAATCTCTACGTCTATTGTTGGTGCTAAGTCCAAAATGAAAGACGCAGACTGCATTATCATTTTGGGTGGCGACCGTGGAGTACGAAATTACTTTCATCATGTCTTGCATTCTGACATTCCTGTTCTTGGGGTTACTGAATCTGAATCAACTGGATTTTTAGCTCAAGTTGATCTAAAGGAATTCCCAACATTTGTTAAGCGAATAAAGTCATCTGATTTCAGTATCGAGAAAGTAGCTCGTCTTGGAGTAAAAATAGATGGAAGAAACATGTATCCTGTACTAAACGATCTGGCAATTTTTTCATCAAAAAGTGCTTTGTTAATGGAACACGTACTCCGTGTAAATGGCGAAGAAGTTTGGCATGATAACAGTGATGGGATAATCTTATCTACGCCGATTGGGTCCTCAGCCTATTCAATGTCAGCAGGAGGTCCTGTTATATTTCAAGAATCTGGAGTTTTTGGGATCATTTCGGTAAATTCACTTGACGTAACACGAAGACCTCTGATTGTGCCAGACAGCAGCGATATAGAAATCGATGATATATCGGCAAGACTTCACTGCGAAGCAATATTTGACGGAAAGGATCGTTTCAAAGTAAAAAAGTTGGTCGAATGTCGCAAGTTTGAGGTTCCCGCAAATATAATACGAATGAAAAAAGATTCCACGGCAATTTCAGCCTTGGCAAAAAAAGTACAGCTCGCCGAAGACCTTCTTAACATGCCGCCAAGTTCCAAACTTTTAGTTAAAACCTTGGAATACGAAGGCGCACTAACTCAAAAAGAACTTTCAACAAAAACTCTTTTGCCAGATAGAACCGTGAGATTGGCTCTAAGCCATCTATTAGAGAAAGGTTATGTCAAAAAGAAAATCTCCATTCGTGATGCAAGACAAAGAATATACGAAATTCCAAAATAGGCTGGTCAGGACTGCGCGGCAGATCTAACGAAAGCTTCGAAAGAAGCCTCTGGAAATCCTGGTCTACTACTAAATTCGGGATGGAATTGTACGCCTAAGTAGAATTTGTGTGAAGGAATTTCTAGTATTTCCATTCTTTTTCCCCCATCGCTTTGTCCCGAAAAATTCATTCCGTTTTTTGAAAACAAATCTAAGTAGTCTTTGTTGAACTCATAACGATGCCTATGTCTTTTCGCAATAGTATTGGATTTGTAAATCCTAAAAGCCAGAGTGTTATCTTCCACAATAATTTCATTTGCACCGAGTCTTAGTGACCCTCCCATGTTTGACACTTTCTTTTGTTCCGGTAGAAGATCGACTACTGGATTCTTGCTTTGAGGGTCTATCTCAGTAGAGCTTGCGTCATCTAAATTACAAGCATGTTTTGCAAATGCTATTGCTGCTAGTTGAAAACCAAAGCAAATACCAAGATATGGAATACCTTTTTCTCTAGCATAGTTCGCAGTCTTGATGATCCCGTCTGCACCCCTGATGCCAAAACCACCAGGAACAAGTATGCCGTCATATTCTGAAAGATCGTCGATATTTTCATTTAACTTATCAGAATCTATCCAATTTATGAGAACATTTTTCCTGATTTTGGCCCCTGCCTGTTTTAGCGCATGATTGACGCTGACATAACTGTCTGCTAGTGTAACATACTTTCCCACCATCGCGATCTTAA
>JBHIDF010000133.1:0-1873 GCA_046759945.1 Nitrosopumilaceae archaeon | reverse complement strand
CCACAAATAACTACATCAAAGGATTTTTCTATTGGGACTTCATAGATGCCTCTTGCTTCCTTTATCAGAGCTCGAAATGTCTGATGAGGTTCTCCAGCTCTTATTTCCAAAACCTCACCCTCCTTTCCTAAAATGACATTGACGATAAAATCGAGTCCTACTTTCTTTCCAATCTCAACTATATCTTCCTGAAAGGGATTTTCCTCCACATTACCAAGTCTGATCTTTGGGTTCTCCAGCATCTTAAGGGAATGTATATGGCTTATTGTTTCGTCTCCCGCCAGTCCAATAGCAACGGTCTTGTATCCCCCACTATAACCCGCATACTGATGGGGTTCAACTACTCCTATCGAAACAAGAAGTTCCGATTCGAACGCAATCCTAGATATCTTGATTGGAACCCCGTTTCCAGTAATTCCAAGATCGACTAAGTTTTTTTCCTCTTCTCCGTTGTGGTCTATTATTCTGTAATTATCCACAATACCCTTTCCGTACTTTTCGACCTTCTCATCGAAGGTCATATCTCTATGCATTCCAGCAGCTATCAGTATCGTTATGTCCTTTCTATTGACTTCTTTCTCAATCTGCTCGAGTATTGGAGGAAGTAGTTCTTTGTCAGGACATGATCTTGTAATATCGGTAACAACAATACATGCTGTATCCTTCCCCTTCGCTGTTTCTGAAAGTTTTCTGGAGTTTATTGGATGCAAGAGTGCTTCCCTTGTAGCAGCATTAACATTCTTTACAGAAGACCTAGCGTTTGGTTCTGCAACAGTTACCTTAAAATCTTCAGGGATTTCGAAATGAATTTCTCCTTTTCCGTAGGGTACCGAGTACACTGTATGCTGACATGGAACATTGGAAATAAAAATTGATTCAAGGACATTATCTTCGGTGAATCACTCTAGTGTGGTGATTGTTATACCGTCTTCTTTTGGAATAAAAGTGTGCTCAGCCTGAGCGACTCTTTGTCCGTTTGCTTCTACTAATATAGGATATGAGCGGACTACCTTATTTTTGATAAGCTTGTCTAACAGAGTTCGAGCTTTTTTCTCTTCCCACTCTTTTACAAGCCATCTAAGGGCAAAAGGTAACATATTGAAGTTTTGCCATATGTAATCAAGAATCTTGTTTGCTTCCTCATCTTTTGTCCGTTTCCTTGAAACAAGAGCAAAAATATTCCTCGTCTTTCCGTCTCGTACAAAACCCAGACCGTCCTTGGTTGTCACGAATGGTTCACATGCGTATGCCTCTTTTGCAGAAAATGAAAAAGAGCCGATTGACCAAATGTTCGGAACGGTTTTTCCAGCATGAATGGTGTATCGTTCCAGTGAATGACCACTAAGATTTGATATCGGAACACAACCCATGCTCTTTACCGTATTTTCAATTTTCTTACCAACATCGCTTGATTTCACCCCAACTCTTATCATAGAGACAGCATCCTTGAGTGCCACTTCTGCTGCCTGAACAAGGACATCATAATTGGGATCATAGCATACAGTTACTGCAGTATCAGCTATGTAGCCATTAATTTGTGCACCAAGATCTATCTTCACTAAATCTCTGTCGGTGATGGTTTTCGGATCATCGGGTTCGGCTGTATAATGGGCCGCAACCTCGTTGATGCTAATATTTACGGGAAAAGCACATTTAGCACCTTTCTGTGAAATTTCAATTTCTACAGAATCACAAATTTCTGAGACTGTAGAACCAATCAAATTTTTTTTCCTTACCTTCTCACGAACTTGTGCTACAATTTTTCCTGCCTTTATGTAATCCTCAATTTGCATAGGCTAGTCTAAATTTTGAATGTTATTTAAAATCATCATCGGTGAAGCTTTAATTGGGGTCAACAAAACTGCTGACTCGT
>JBHIDF010000132.1:0-1902 GCA_046759945.1 Nitrosopumilaceae archaeon | reverse complement strand
TTTCTCCATTAATTCCAGACAAAGATTTTTTTTCTCCCTGATCTTGCCTGTCTCCGAGGGCGGATACGACTGCAATCCACGCAAGATCAGTATTTTTCTCATGAAGGGATTGTGAGACAGAATAAGCCATCCCTCCTGCGGAAACTTCTGTGTTACCATCAATTTCATATTTCCAAGCGTTGAGTACCCTCTCATTGTCAAATTCCTCCTGGGAAATCTGATGATGATCAACTACTATCCATCTGTCATCAAGGGTCCTATCCAGATCCTTTGCAAAACCACCCCCAAGATCTGTTATGACATGAAAATCTCTAGAATCTTTTCCCATTTTTTCAATCAAGTTTTTGTTGAGCTCTTTAACACTTCGTACAGTACATCTTGCACCTGATCTTAGCAGGGCTTTTGTCACTATGCTTCCAGATGTTATTCCATCACAGTCATGATGGGTAACCACACAGATATTTTTGTTTGACTTTATGCATTCAGAAATATTATCATGAAAATATGAAAGGGCATCATCAAGGTGACTTGCCATTATTCAAGCTGAGCCACTACAGCCTTATATTTCCAAGTTTTGGGGATGCGACCTGTTTTCTTATAGTACACAGACAGTCTGTGCACTTTTGCTTCTACGAGCTCTAGGGATCGAACATTTCTTTTATCAGCGGGATGAGTTTTTAGATGTTTTTGCAGGCTAATGGCCTTCTTTAAGATGTTGTTTAGATCCTCTGGCATATCTGACTTCACACCCCCGTTCTCAAGTGTTTCCGTTATCGATTTTTTTATGATCGATTTTGCTAGTGGAATAGAGTGCTGATCGCGAAGCTTAATTCCTATTTGACTTGGAGTTAGCCCCTCTTTTGCATACTTGACGATCATCTCTTCTATTTCCTGCACGCTTTGTTTTACCCACGACGGAGAAGTTGCAGCTATAGGTCGGATCGAGTGAGACTTGCCGCGTCGGTGAGTGTGAACTCTTCCCATGAGGCCGGTGGTCTGTAGAACAAACATAAACGTTACTTAAATTATGAAAAAAATTGATCTCAGAAGTGATAATTAGAAAAAAGTTAAATATCAACGGTCACCTTTTTTTGATCAGGTAAACGATATGAATAAGTCAATAGTATTAGGTGGAGCCGTGATGGCATTCCTCATCGGTACTTCCTTTCCACTTGCCTTTGCTCAATACTACGGCAACGTAGGTGAGGGTGGAGAAACTGGCCAAAATACTTTGGAGGAGGTACTGAAATTAGCAGGCGACAGAGTAGAATATGCTGATGCAAACCCAGCTTCCGGTTCGGGTACTCCCGTCTTTGATGCAGGTGGTGTCGTAGGTGCTTCTGCAATTGCAGGTGCAATCTTTGGTGGCATCGCAATAACTTTGGCAGTAAGAGCGAGGGGCGGCAAATACGTAAAGCCAGGCACTGGCTAGATAAAAAACAACATCTCCACTTTTTCTTATTTTAGAAGACTGAAGAGGCAGGTTTCTGATCGGAGAGAAATCTATATATCGTACGAAAATTGCTTTGATAGACAATGTATGTACTATTTGCAATGTTCGTGAACTCTTTGTCGAACATGTTCGGGCAATTAGGACCAAGCTATGACCCGCTCTTTTTCGATGTTATGATATACATCTTTGGAACGATAATGTTCACTGTGTTCCTTCTAGGGGTCATTGCATTTTGGGTCCGTGTACACGGATGGGGATACAAAGATACTCGTGAAAGATGGATTGATGAACTGGACAGACACTTCGAACAAGAAGGAGTCGGTCTGATACCGGACAACGGCAAGTACTGGTAAATTTTTTTCTTCTTTTTCCTTTATTTTAGGTTCTAACTTATCGATAGATTTTGAATCTTCTATACGTCAGGAGGCAGAAAGTCACTGTCCTTTGAT
>JBHIDF010000131.1:0-1910 GCA_046759945.1 Nitrosopumilaceae archaeon | reverse complement strand
CACGACCTCCAGATTATGAGTATTACCCTTTATGTGGACTGGCACTCTAGGCCAGCTGAGCTACTCCGGCACAGTTTTCGCGTAATTTCTTGATGCAATTAAATGATTCTTTAGGTTACAAATAAAGTAATTAATCATATTACGATCAGATCTCCAACCAACCGGCTTTGATATTTCAATAAGAATTATCGATACTAAATTTTATCTCTTTATTAAAGTCAGCATAATATTTTCATCAAACCAAGATATCCTCTCTGGATTTGCAAAATTTTGTTGGATTTTTTGTTTGAATTCTTCCACTGCTTCCTCTAACTCACTTTTTGTGTATAAGTCGAAAGTAGAATAGTGATGATTGCGTGCTTTATAGATAAGCTCGTAAAGATTAAAGACTCTTTTGTATTTGAAAAAATCTATTGATTGTATTTTGAGGTCTGAAATTTCTTTGACTATATTTTTTAACTCCTCTAGCTCAAAAAGCCGTGTTTCTTTTTCATTAAAATGAGGAAAGTATCTTCCCCAGATATTTTTATCGTTCTGACTTTTTAAACGGGTGTAGATGAACAAGTAACCATTATCTTTCAAGGCGTACGATGCACTTTTTAGGAATCTCAAAGCGTCGAAATGATGCAGTGCATTAAACGTAAATAAGCAATCCATGGAATTATATTCCAAGGGCAGATTTTCTGCAAAACCCTTTCTTATCTGAAAATTTTTAATATTTTTCTGAATTAAATGGTCTTCTAACGTTTTCAGCATTTTCTCATTGCAATCAATACAACATAGATCAATGAAGTCACTTAAGTGATGGAACAGTTTCAAGTCATATCGTCCGTCACCGCAGCCAACATCCGCTCCCATAATATTTGTCGAGTCTAGTACCTCCTTGATTTTTAAAATTGGTTCCTCATCAGTTATTCTTAATTTGCTATACAACTCCGCAATTTCAGAAAAATGATCATCCATCCTTCTAAGAACCATGACATTTTTCGGAGGCATACAAGATTTAGTCCTATCGATCGTAGGTTTCAGTTTCACTTTAAGAAGAAACGATGGAAAAAATGTAAATACTATTTAAAGGAAATATCATTATGGTTGAAGGTACACTGTGTTACTATTTGGTACCTGCCTTTATGGGAACAATTGGGCTTGCTTGGGCAATTGTTGTACACACATGTGCAAAGCATGAACGAGACAAAGTTGAAAGAAAGATAGTAAAGACTTGCTACATTCGGTAATTTCTAGGACAACGAAACACTGTTTGTTCAAACCCACAATAATTCAAAACCTTCACAAAAGACACTGGAAAATACCGAGTTTCCAAAAGGAATACTAGGTTGATAGAATGAGAAATCTGAAAAACTATATAGATATTTTGTTACAGCCAGTTGGTCCAGTATCTGATACTGTCACCAGAATGCTTGAACGTGCATTGCAAGAACAATTCAGTATCGCAAAGTTCATTGTTGCACCAAATATAGAATTACGGCAAGAGGCATTTGATGCTAACAGAAATCAGTACGTTTCTCCTGCCATAATACGCTTTATTCAAGAAAAATGTAAAAAAACACGATTTCATAAAATATTAGGAATTTGTGATGCTAATGCTTATTCGGGGAGGCTAAACTTCGTTTTTGGAGAAGCACAGTTTGGCAAAAGAATAGCAGTTATCTACCTAGCAAGACTAAAAGAAGAATTTCAAGGTGGAAGATTTGATGAATCAGTATTCTTACAAAGGGTAGTTAAGGAAGCTGTGCACGAACTCGGCCACTTATTTGGTCTTGAACATTGCAGACTTTCATCATGCGTTATGTACTTTAGTAATTCTTTAGCAGACACAGATCACAAAGACAGGGAGCTATGTGGGGAATGCAAAATTAAGATGGAACGATATCTATTATGATCTAAAGGAC
>JBHIDF010000130.1:0-1944 GCA_046759945.1 Nitrosopumilaceae archaeon | reverse complement strand
TAGAAAAAAGTTTAGTGAGATTAAAACTGATATTTATTCATTAATACAAAACTTCAAATTTTTTAAATTCATCCTTATACTTTTCATTTCTTATTTCTATGTCTTCTACTCGTGCATTAGCTGGACCGGCATGACACCATTCTACAATTGAACTAACGTTCACATCTTCTCCCTCAAATACCGTTTCAACTCTTCCATCTTTGAGATTTCTTACCCAACCAGAAACATTGTTTTGTTTGGCCTTAACATTGAGGGCTTGTCTGAAAAAAACTCCCTGTACTTTACCTTTAACAAAAAGTCTTACTCTTTGTTTTGCCATGTAAAAATCTGATTTTTACAGCCATTAATCAATTTTGGGTTGTGATAGAACTACTTTCTTTCTTTTATTCTTGCCCGACCAGTTTTTCTAGCAGCTATGCTACCTACTTTAGCGCCAGGAGGTGCATCTCTTGAAACTGTTGAACTTTGTCCTACATGTTGATGTCTACCACCACCATGGGGGTGAACGTATGCTGCTTGTGCAACTCCTCGAACAATTGGATATTTTCTTCCTTTGGATCTAAATCTTCGCCATTTTCCTCCAGCGCTCATTAGAGGTCGTTCTCCAACACCGCCACCAGCTAGAGTTCCAATCATTGCTCTATTTTTTGGATTAAGTGTTGTAAATTTTCCGGAAGGGAGTTTAAGTATTACACCATCATCACCATGTGAAAAAACTGTTGCATTACCACCTGCAGATTTTACTATTTTTCCACCATCTCCAAAGTGTTTTTCAACATTACAAACAATTGTTCCGTCAGGAATATTCTGAATGCTAATAATATTGCCACTTTCAATTTCGGATTTTAATCCAAATTGAATTTTTGAGCCAACCTTTGTACCAAGTACTGCTGGGATGAATGATATTGAACCGGCCTCAAATCTTACTTTAGCCAAAGGAGCATCTCTTCCTCTTTCATGAACAAGATCGATAATTGTTCCTTCGTGCTGTTCAGATAATGAAAAATCGGGGTATTTTGCTTGATTTAATTTTCCAGTAGTTACAGCTCTGAACTGTAATCCTCCACGGCCTCGTCTTCTAACTAAAGGTCTTTTACCCATTTTGATCGAATTTTTTTCATTACCGATTTTAAGCTTGTGATTAAATGGGTAGTATGTATGAAATTGGAACGCCAAAGATATAAAAAATAGGTGGAGAGAGTTTTTCTATGAGCCAAAATGCCCTATCCCTCAAAGTCTTGGAAGCATATACACGAGATGTAGGTAGAGGTGTTGCTCGAATAGATTATGATTCTATGGACACACTTAACGCATCAACTGGTGATGTAATTGAGATCAAAGGAAAAAGAAGAACGGTTGCAAAGTGTCTTCCACTGTATCCATCAGATGAAGGAAAAGGCATCATTAGAATTGATGGACTAGGAAGAAATAACTCCGGTATTGCAATTGGAGATACGATTACTGTAAGAAAAATCAAGGCAGTAGCAGCTGAAAAGATAGTCGTTGCCCCACTAGAAGCAATTCCCCCAATTGATGAACGTTATCTAGCTGATGCATTAGAAAGTGTACCATTGATCAAAGGAGATAATGTTATGGTCCCATATTTTGGAGGGCGTTTGACTTTTCAAGTAATTGGTGTAACGCCTGCTGCTGATGCAGTTCTTGTAACTCAGAAAACAGTTTTCCATATAGCTGAGAAGGGAGAAACATTACGTGGTGTTCCACAAGTAACTTATGAAGACATTGGTGGATTAACTGATGAAATTAAAAAAGTAAGAGAAATGATTGAGTTGCCATTAAGACACCCAGAAATATTTGAAAAATTAGGAATTGAAGCACCAAAAGGTGTACTTCTTTATGGTCCTCCAGGTACCGGTAAGACTTTACTTGCAAAAGCTGTTGCAAATGAAAGTAATGCTCACTTTATCAGCATCTCTGGTCCAG
>JBHIDF010000129.1:0-1960 GCA_046759945.1 Nitrosopumilaceae archaeon | reverse complement strand
GAAAATCATTCAAAGGTAAAAAAAGCAGAAAAAAATTTTCGTGAGGCAAATGTTGAAGACATAATAGAAATTAAAGAAGGTCATGCCTTAAACATTCTGAAAGAAATACTATACAAATATAAAAAAAGTGACAAGAGACCGGCTAACCAACTTGATTTTGTTTTTGTAGATGCAGACAAAGAAAACCTGATCGAGTATTTTGATCTTGTTTTACCCATGGTTAGAGTGGGAGGGATTATCGCAGTTGACAACATGCTGTACCCAGAGCAATTCCGCCCAATCATGAAAAAATATGCAGATTACGTGAGAAGCAGATCAAATGTTCAGTCGGTGATGTTGCCTATCGGTAATGGAGAGGAAATCACCATCAAAACCGGATAAAATAGGATTTTTTATCCTACGCAAAATAATGGATCTTTATGTGGTTATTGTGAATAACCTCGTAAGGGGTCACGTGGCCACAATGAGCACATGAAAATAATCCCGGGTCTTGCCTGCTAACTGGTTCAATCTTCTTGCCATTGATAGACTCTATTGAAATAACATCATTCTTACAGATAACAGCAAAGTTTCGTCCTTCATCAATGGAGTCAAGAAATTCTTTGATAGCAGTAATTGTTTGTCCAACATCGATTTTTTCATCTTCAGAAATTTCAGACAGTGCAAATTCATGTTTCTTAAGTGTAGGTACTGCGACAACCTGGTCAGATACGTATACAGCGAGATCAGGTTTTATGCCCTCTACGTACCTACAATCTACCCTAATCAATAACCAACATTTTGTGATATCGTATTTTAGTTTAACATTTGGTTACTCATCATTTCATTCATCACTAATGATACAAAACCCGTAGGATGGGTCAACGGAGGGATACATTATGTTATCAGGGTCTGAGATGTGTGTTAGCCCTATCGAATGTCCAATTTCGTGTTTCATAATGTACTCAACTGTATCCATGTCAAGTAACTCAAAATCTCCGTTGCACGCATAATTGCCAATTGTGACCTCCACTACTCCCTTCCCTATTGTTGCGTGTCCCAGTGCATCAATATCCCTTACAATCCAAGTGACCCAGACATTTCCATCAGATTTCAGAGTAGTGTAAGAAAAGTCAAAAACAAGAGGTTTATCATTCAAGGTGAAATTTTGGGATGCCCAGAAACCCAACGATTTGTCCAGAGTTGGTTTGTAATCAAAAGGAAGTCCTGGAGGTTGATCATTTATGTAAACTTTATAGTGCATAATTACGTTGCCATCTTCTTCAGTGAAGGTAGGATCCGGAATTCCTTTCAGTCCTGTCTGAATTTGTTGCTCCAAGTTCCATTGTTCAACATCGCGTAGGTACTTTTTCTTTAGTGCCCAACTGGGGTTTGGAAACTCAATGTATCTCTTTTCTTTGGCGATTTTTTTGGAGACTTCAAAAAGATGTTTTTTTAAAGAAGGTTCATCGATTAGCTGAAGCTCGGATTCTATCCTTTTAGCCAAAGAATCACTGCTATCAATCTCGATCTGAATTATTCGGTTTGAGATCAAAAACTCAATGCTTGATAGAAACTCTTTATCGGATATTATATTGTCAGCCCACCAGCCAGCAGTACTTTTAACCCAATCAGGCACCGCACTTGTCTTTTTTTCACCAATAGGAGTGTACGTAACCTTGATTATATTATGTCCAACCAAATATTGAATCCCACGGATAAAATCCATTTGAGGAATCTTGTCTTCTGACCACCATTTTGCGTTGCTTTTTACCCAAGATGGAACAGATTGTCCTTTAGATTCAATTTGCTCTTTTTCTTTTAACGAAATAATGGAAACTTGATCGGGATAGTACTTTGCTTTAATTTTAGTGACGTAATCTTTGTAAGCTAATGCAATTTTATTACTAGGATCTACTCGAAGTGCCTTCTCAAAATAGTGAAGTGAATCTCCGTACTCACCAAGGTTGCCGAAACCAAG
>JBHIDF010000128.1:0-1993 GCA_046759945.1 Nitrosopumilaceae archaeon | reverse complement strand
CACTAATTTCTTTAACCCTAACGTTCAGCTTGTCAAACAATGTTTGATTCTTTCCCTTACCGAAGACATCAACTCGTGCCGCAATAGCAGCTTTTGCTGCTATGGCTCTTGCTATCTTTCCTCGCTGCCAGCGTGGAGCTGCATGAATAAGAGTATGTTGAAAAAGCAAACCGTGTTTTGGTGGTCGAGAGCCGGTCCGCAGGGACCTAAAGAGTGCTTTTTCGGCTCCAATGACTTGAATAGTACTGGCAGGCATAACAGCAAGCTTCTTAAGATTGCCGGCTCGCGCAAGAATTCTTGCCGCCAAAGCTGAACCTAGTATGCCTGAGATATTTGGAGCAATATTTTCCATTTGGGTCTCAATATGATTTTCTAAAGTTTTTCGAAGCCTATGTAGTTCTACAATTTGCTTTGCAAGGCCTTGTATAATTGAAAGATTTTCGTCTGATATCTGCCCTCCTTTACTTTGCTCTTGTATAACTGACAACATCTCGACCTTGTTGTCTGGAAAACCCGCGTCACTGTAGACTTTATCTGTTAGATTTTGCCTTTTTCCAGCCAGAACTATTTGTGAGTATCCACTTATACTATCTACTATATTGTCAAGTTCAGGAAAGTGTAAACCATACCACTCTCTGACTACAGAACTAATTCTGTTAATCACTTTATCAGTTTCATCTAGTGCATTTATTGCTTGAATAACATGCAAATCAGGGCTTTCTGATGTTTCGGTGACCCTGGTAGAGGAGAGTTTTATAGCAAAATCTCGTAGCTTTGATCTCGCATCTTCCTCATCCGTTGCAAAACCTGATTCAACGAGGACTCGCGGTTTTGTAGACTGAATGATATCGATTTTTTTATCCTTCATTAATTGTACTTCAATAGATTTTTTCTTCAGAAGATTTGAAAATGCCAAATCGTTTACAAGTACGTCGCTGTCGAGCCCAAGGAGAAATTCTTGTAAATCCCTTATGTTTGCTTCACCTTTTTTTATTGTCACATATTCCTTTGCAGGATCTAAAAATGGAAATGATTTTATGCATTTACTATCATCAAACACTGATACACCTAATTCTGTTAAAATAACTGAATACATTCTCAAAACAGCTCACAAGATTCCATTAAAAAAGGTAACAACGCTTTCCATAGAGTGAATCAACTGTTATATTCTAACAATCTTTTATGAAACGAGGTGAAGCCTGATCTATCAACGCATATTGGCTCGATTGAGTTGGAGAGGCCGACTATGCTCGCATCGGGGATACTCGGAATTTCACTTGACGTTTTTGCGAGAATATATAGAGCAGGCGCAGGTGCAGTTGTTACTAAGTCCTTAAGCAAAGAGCCGTGGGAAGGTTATCCTAACCCCACTGTTATTGGCGTAAAAGGAGGTTACCTTAACGCAGTCGGTCTTTCAAATCCAGGCGCCCCCTATTTTTCAAAAATGATTTCAGGTAACACAGAAATCCCCATTATTGTAAACCTGGTAGGTTCTGTAGAAGATGATTTCGTCTTTATGGTAAAGCAATTTGAAAACGTGAAAATTTTGGGATACGAACTTAACCTTTCGTGTCCCCACGTAGACAAAGTTGGGCTTGAGGTAGGTGATGATGTTGAACTCGTGAAAAAAATTGTAAGGACTGTCAAGTCTTACTCAAAAGTGCCACTGATCGCAAAGGTTGGGTTAGGATCTACAAATTATCTCGATACAGTAAAAGCAGCTTGTGAGTCTGGAGTTGATGCAATAACGGCAATAAACACTATACGTGCAATGGCTATTGATGTAGAAACAAAGATGCCAACACTTAGCAACAAAATAGGTGGATTGTCTGGTCCGGCAATCAAACCTATTGCATTAAGATGTGTATATGAAATTTCAACAGAGTTCGACATACCAATAATTGGATGTGGGGGTGTATCAAATTGGGAAGACGTTATAGAATTCTTTCTTGCTGGTGCGTCTGCTGTGCAGATTGGCAGTGCAGTAGGTGAA
>JBHIDF010000127.1:0-2019 GCA_046759945.1 Nitrosopumilaceae archaeon | reverse complement strand
TATACTTTTTAAACAACAAATTTTACTGAAATCAATCATGATTTTGATCAAACTTGGTGGTTCCATAATTACAAATAAGAAAAAACCTCTTACTCCTAGACGACCGACTATCAATAAAATTGCTGCAAAGTTGAAGTCAATCAAAGAATCTTTTGTAGTCGTGCATGGAGGTGGTTCTTTCGGGCATTTTTGGGCTGTAAAATATGACATGCATACTAAACCAGCTCGATATGAAACGAAAGGCGTTGCTACAGTTAAGAACTCAATGGTTCAGTTGAACAATATAATTTTAGATTCTTTTCTGAATCAGAAATTATATCCTTACTGTCTTCCCCCAACTGATTTTATGATAGGAAACAAACCAAACATCAAAAAAATAAAAGAAATCAAGAAGATTGCAAAGTCCGGTCTTATCCCTGTTACCTTTGGAGATGCATTATGGTACGGCATGAACAAGTCATATATTTTGTCTGGAGACAAGATTATGTCAATACTTGCTAAGGTCATAAGACCCCGACTCTCTATTTTTGTTTTGGATGTAGATGGTTTGTACTCGGATATGAAAACGAGGAAACTAATTCATAATTTAAAAACAAAAAAAATTTCAATATCAAACATAGAAATGGATGTTACAGGAGGCATGAATCGAAAGGTGTCGGAAGCTACTGCAATATCAAGGATGGGGATGAATGTATTTTTTGTAAATGGAAACAATCCAGAAAGAATCGTAAACGCAATAAAAAAGAACGAATTTGAAGGAACGTTGTTCAGGGGCTAATATTTTTGACTGAAGAGTTCGTCGTAGTTGTTGACAAAAACGATAATCCTATAGGATTAGAGGAAAAAGTAAAGTGCCATTTACCTAATGGGAAGTTACACAGAGCATTTACCACACTTTTGTTTGACAAAACTGCTAGGCTTCTCTTAACTAAAAGAAGCCAAAGCAAGATGCTGTGGCCAGGGGGTTGGGATGGAACGGTTGCAAGTCATTCAAGAGAATCTGAAACTTATGCTGCAGCCGGTGAAAGGAGATTATCTGAAGAAATTGGAGTGTCATGCAAATTAGAATATTTATTCAAGTTCGAGTATCACGTGCCATACAAAGATATCGGATCAGAAAACGAGATTTGTGGTACCCTAATTGGGATACTTGACAATCCGTCAAATGTCAAGCCAATCAAAGAAGAAATTAGTGAAATGAATTGGGTGACTCGTGAAGAAATTTTAGGTCAACTCAGAAGCAGACCGCAGATCTACTGTCCATGGATGGTATTAGCATTATACCTTCTTCCTGTCTCAGAAAAGAAACTATTACCAAAACATAAAACAGTTTTGGAAACGTGGATTAAGTCAGAGGTAAAACACGGTCTTCAAGAACCTGTCAAATTTCATTTTCCAGATGACCGGTGGGAGTTAAAAAAATGTTAAAGGATTCGATTTTAAAAAATGCAAGAAGAGTAAATGCATTTCTAGTATCCAGATTGAATGGAAATCCAAGTGAGCTCTATAAGGCTGCGTCCCACCTTATAGTACACGGGGGAAAACGACTAAGACCATATTTGGTGGTAAAAAGTTGTGAAATTTTAGGTGGCACTGTCAAACAAGCAATTCCTGCTGCTACATCAGTAGAAATGATTCACAATTTCACCCTAGTTCATGATGATATAATGGATAACGACGAAATGAGACGCGGTGTGCTTACTGTGCACAAAAGATTTGGTTTACCAGTTGCGATCTTAGCTGGTGACGTTTTGTTTTCAAAGGCATTTGAGACAATTTCCTCAGATCCTAATGTTTCAGAAAAAGTCTCAAGGGCGTTAGTCTCGAGGCTATCAAAAGCCTGTGTCAATGTATGTGAAGGACAGCTTCTTGACATCCGAATGGCTCAAAATCCAAAACTACCCTCTGAGACACAATATACTAAAATGATTGAAAAAAAGACTGCTGCCCTTTTTGAGGTATCGTGCTCTATGGGAGCAATAAGTGCAAATCCAAATCGTAAAGATATTTTGAACCTTT
>JBHIDF010000126.1:0-2034 GCA_046759945.1 Nitrosopumilaceae archaeon | reverse complement strand
ATTTTTATCAGTTTAATCTTGTAATATTTTGAACTTGGCCTTTGATGTAATCAAAACCATCTTGCCAAAACTTTTGTGATGTTATGTCTATGCCATACTCGTTTAGTAGAGATTCGGGTTTTTTAGAACCTCCAGCTGCTAGAATCTTTATGTATGTGGAGGCAAAGTCATTGCCTTCTTTTTTGTACCTTTGGTATAAAGACAAAGCAAGTAGGTTCCCAAATGAATATGCGTAGCAGTAAAAGGGAGTGTGGTAAAAGTGTGGTATGGAAACCCACTCCCACAAAAAATCCTCTGACATGACAATCGAGCTTGCAAACTGTTCTTTTAGGTTTTTCATGTAAACTTCAGACAATTCGTCAACTGTTGCGCTTTCAGCAATCTTGGTGTGTGCTGATACCTCAAATGTTGTGAAAAATGCCTGCCTCATGATAGTAGCGTATAGATCTTCGATTTTATCTGCAAGTATTTTCCGTTTCTCTTTAATTGATACTTGTCTTGATATCCTGTCAAAAAGCAGCAATTCTGAAAAAGTAGAAGCCGTTTCGGCCAGTGGCAAAGGTGCCTCTGAAACTAGTATTGATTTGTCAGACGCAGCTTGACTGTGTATTGCATGGCCCAGCTCATGAGCTAGAGTGAAGACATCCTTGGTTTTTCCATTATAGTTTATGTGTACGTATGGAGTAATCGTTGGTGATATAGAATCACAAAACGCACCGTCTCTCTTTCCGGCCCTTATTTTTGAATCAATGTGTCTCTTATCAAAGATATTTTTTGCATATCTTGAGAGTGTTGGACTAAAATTTTCGAGTGACTGAAAGACAAGCCTTACCGCGTTGTCAAAAGAATAGGTTTTTTCATTGATTTTGTTTCCTACTGGCGCATAAAGGTCATACCGACGGATCTTTTTTACACCAAGCATCTTAGCTTTTTGTGTAAAATATTTTTGAAAAACTCCAGTATTTTTTTTGCAGACCACAAGAAGAGATTTTACAGTGGTATCATTAAGATCGTTACCCACGTTTCTAATAGAGATAGGCGATGGAAAACCCCGTATTTGAACGCCCTCGTCTTTCCAATTTAGTACCAAATTCTGATAAATTTCACCTAAAACTCCCTTGTTTTTTTGAAACATCGCAAGGATGGTTTTATAGGCAGTTTCTCTTGTCTTCGATTTTGTACTTCTTACAAACGCACCCAGCTCTTCGCGGGTATATTTTTTCTTCTTACCATCAATTTTTGCAATATATTCAAAAGCATTCGTTATTTTGTCATAAAGCTTGACAAGCGCTGTGCTTCCAGTTACGTCAAGCGTGTTGATTATCTTCTCTTCAGATTCACTTAGCGAATATTTTGCAAGAAGGCGTTTGTGCTTTAGATATTGAGCTAAATTTCCTGATCTTTTGATTAATCTTGTGGCATTTTTCTGGTCTATTTTTCTCTTCCACCAAAGGTCAAAAAATAGAGTGCGATTTTCGATTTCAGAATCGAGTTTTGCCATCCTAGTTAGCAAAGTCGTAGCATAATCGGACTGAGTGTCAGCTGCGTAAGAAAGCGATGCATATCCTCCAACTATACTAGTTCTCTCGACGAGCTCTTCCATACTACGTATAATTCTGAAGAATTTCCCTGATGAGATAGTAGGTTTGAGGAATTTTTTGTTCCTTTCAAAATTTTTCACCTTTCTTTCTATTGTACGCAGTTGTTTTGTAAAGGCGGGACTCTTGGGATCTTTTACAAGTTCACTTAAATCCCATCTTCCAAGTTCATATTTTGCCATTTTATCTTGGGTAAATTTTACCCATTAAAATCCATACTGATTTAATTTTCAGCTTGGTTTAAGAGTATGACTTGTGAACGTAACACCATTTCCATGATTTTGTTGGTAGCGCAATCATGACAGGATGCCCTGTATTTTCATAATGCTTTGTAGCATGTCTTCCCACAGAAGAATCACAACAACCAACATGCCCACATGCCAGACATAGCCGTAACGCCACTGCATCTGTTCCCTCTTTTTCGCACTCTTCACAC
>JBHIDF010000125.1:0-2091 GCA_046759945.1 Nitrosopumilaceae archaeon | reverse complement strand
CGAACATGGGATTAGCAATCCCACGCCCTACCAAGCTAGGCGATCCCCGCTCACAGGTGCTGAAATTAAAGAGTAATTTAATCCTCTTGAAACTTTAGTTTAACAAACTTTCGAATTTTATTTTAGAAAATTCCTAGTAAAAAAACACAATTATTTTTTCTGAAAATTTAAAAAAAGTTTTTGTGATATTTTACTCTTCTCCAAAACGAGTATATTTTCTTACGATATCATCTAACGGCATACGTTTTCCTCCGACAATCTTCAGGTCAACTTTTACCTTGTTTTTTTCTATCTTAACAATGTTGTAAGTATTTTCAAAGAGACCTCTCATTCTCTCTGATGAAGCTGTACCTGCATTAACGACAGAGAAATTTTTAAAATTCCAAATCCACGGTCTGTGCTTATGACCACAAAGGACAAGGTCTACGTTAGTTGATAAGGCGGTTCTGAGAACATCGCCGGCGTCTATAACCGTAACTCTATCTGAACCGCTATCGGGAACTCCAATGAGATGATGATGCATCGCCAATATCTTGACTTTTCGCTGATACTTTTTCATAGTACGCTCAAGCCACAGATTTTGCCTATACCCGACTTCACCCTCGTCCCTATCTGGTCTTGCAGTACCCAAGGTTATCAGCACTACATTTTCACCAAGCTTGTTGATAGTTTCAAATGGAAAGAATTTTTTGAATACGAGGTAACCGGTGTTCCGATAGTCATGGTTTCCACTGATAGCAATTATTTTATCCACTTCAAATTTAGCTAACTTTTCTTTGCATCTTTCATACTCTTTTATCAATCCCTCGTTGGTCAGGTCTCCCGTTACCACAACAACTGATGGTTTTAGAGAATTTACTTCGTCGATAACGATATCAAAGACATCTTCTCGGAATTGAGATCCTACGTGTATGTCTGATAGATGAACTATTTCCATGGTCCTTTAGTGAAATTTATTGATAGTTAAAGTGTTGACTTCATCAATTACAAAATTTTTTGTCAGTAAAAATCATCCAAGGTAGAGTTAAATACACTGGATCTTCAAGTTTCGCTAATTTGGCAAAGAAGGCCGTAGTCATAAAAGGAGACGGTACTGGCCCTGAGCTTGTTGATGTCATGCTACATGTCTTGAAGTCCTGCAATTCACAAACGGAGCTGATTTTCTGTGAAGCAGGTTCAGAGCAGTGGAAAAAACATGGCGGGGAAACCTACATTCCAGATTCTACGATAAAACAACTTGAGAAAAGTGATGCTTGTTACAAAGGACCTACAACTACTATCCCTAGCCCAGATGCACCTAGAAGTGTTGCTGTTACGATTCGACAGAAATTTGAACTTTATGCCAACATAAGACCGATCAAGACTTACGACAGGTTGTCACCAAACAAAAAGCTTGACTTTGTATGTTTTAGGGAAGCTACAGAAGGACTCTATTCAGGAATCGAGTTTAAGTTATCTGATTCCTCGGCTATGGCAATAAGAAAGACTACACGTAAAGGGTGCCATAGAATAGTAAATGCAGCATTTTCATGGGCAAAAAAGCATAAACTGAAAAAGATCTTTGCAATAACAAAGCGAAACATACTCAAGGAAACCGACGGAATATTCTGGGCGGAAGTTGAAAATGCAAGAAAAGACAATCTCGGAATAGATGTTGAGGAATATTACATCGACAACACGACCCAGCAACTAGTCAAAAACCCTGAAAGGTTCAACAATTCTGTGTTGTTAAGCACAAACCTGTTTATGGATATCGTATCAGAATGCGCGTCTGGAAACATAGGTTCTATAGGATGTGTATATTCTGCAAACATAGGAGATTCCTTCGCAATGTTTGAGGCTGCGCATGGGAGTGCCCCAAAATACAAAGGATTAGACAAAGTTAATCCAACTGCAACTATACTATCTGGGGCCTGGATGGTCGAGTATCTTGGCGAATCTCATATTAGAAACGCAATCTTTTCAGCAACCGAACATGTGATCAACGAAGGAAAATATGTAACATATGACATCGGTGGAAGTGCCAAGACAAGCCAGATGGCTCAAGCCATAGCGGAATTAGCAACTCAAAAACTTAGAAAATAATCCTAC
>JBHIDF010000124.1:0-2108 GCA_046759945.1 Nitrosopumilaceae archaeon | reverse complement strand
CAAAAGTCACACATTGATCAAATATGATGTAGCAATAATCGGGGGCGGAATTCTTGGGACCGCAATATCATATTGGATTTCAAATCTTTATGACATCAAAACCTGCGTTATTGAAAAGGAGTCAGACGTTGCAATGCACGCAAGTAGCAGGAATACGGCTGTGATACACTCTCCCTTTTATCTGGATCCACAAAAAAAGAAGACCTTGGCAAAATCAGCAATTATATCGTATGGGATGTGGAAAAAGCTAGCTAAACAAAGAAACCTGCCATGGAAAAATGTTGGAAAACTTATGGTAGCTCTTGAGAAAGGACAACACAAAACTTTAGAAAAATACATGAAATGGGGAGTTCAAAATGGGATTCCTGAAGAAGATCTTAAGCTTCTGAATGGAAAGGAGGTATCAAAAAAAGAACCAAACTTACATTGCTACTCCGCATTGGATTCTAGACGAGATACATCCACGGACTATGGGCTCTTCACCCAGGAAATTAAAAAGGAATCAGAAAAGAATGGAACAAAATTTCTACTATATCACAAGTTTCATTCTGTAAAAATAAACGACAAAGATTCAGTCATAAATTTTGATGACAACACCAACATTACATCCAAACTAATAATTAATTGCGCGGGAGGTAATTCGCTTTACATAGCAAAAAAATTCGGACTCGTCAAAGAATACTCTGATCTTAATTTTAGAGGTGAATATTGGATTGCCGATGACAATTATGGCGACCTCGTTAAGACAAATGTATATTCTGTTGCAAAATTTCAAGGATATCCCTTTCTCGATCCACATTGGATTAAAAGATCGAATGGACAGACCGAAATAGGGCCAAATGCAACCCTCGTTCCAAGTCCTGAAACTTATTCAGGATACCTTGGTGATCTTTCAACAGCAATCTCAAAAATAGCAGAGATAGCCACGGGAAACGCAAAAAAGTTGTTTTTGAAATCTGATTTTCTATCTCTAATATCTAAAGAATGGTTAAGCTCTCTTTCAAAAACAGTTATGATAGAAAGAGTTAAGAAATTCATACCAAAGATACGTCCAGGATATTTTTCAAAACGTGGGACTGCTGGCATAAGAACTCCCATCATCAACCCTCAAGGAAACTTTTTGTTAGACGTTATGGAACTTGAGGGGCCAAACTCGTATCATATTCTAAATTACAATTCTCCCGGAGCAACGGGAGTACCGGCGTATTCCGCGTTTATTGTGAAAAAATTGCAAGAAAATGGATTTTTAGATTATACAGTAAATCCAAAATCATCAGTATGGAATTTTGAAAAAGTTATAGACCAAACTTAATATTTTGAACGAATCGAGTGAACAGGTTGCTTCCTGAACGATGTTCTATAAGAGAAAAAGGAAGGGACTGCGTCAACCCTCCCGAATTTGTTGTTTCTATTATACTAGGTAAAGAGGAATATATGATCGGGGTAACATGTGCTAAGCATAAGAGTCGGTTTAGTGAAAAATTGCCCGACCTGCAAAAAGAAGGCAAAGTCCCAAATGGAACGATAAATTTCTCAGGGTTAAAGCCCGTTGGAACTGACTGTATACGAATGGATCCCGATGATCTGATTAATTTTTAATCAGAATTTTCCATGATTTATTTATCGCAGAGTGGTCTAGGCAAACGTGCTGAAAGAATTACTCTCGGATTTGGTCAAAATCGATGACATTCTGTTTGTTGTGAGAAGCGACGGATCAATAATTGAAATGAGAAGCAACTCACTTAACATCAGACAGAAAGATAAGTGGATCACAATAGGAGATAACAACGGTCCTTGTCACATGCACGTTGATTCAGAAACAATCACAAAAATAAAGTTCGTCGAAGAGAAAAAGCCTGAAAGGACGAGTTACAGCGTGAGATTCTACGATAAGGAAGGAGAGAAAACACTCTCTGCAGTATTTGCAAAAATGTATGACGAGAAAATGAACCTCAGACCAGAGCGAAAAAAACTTTATGATGAACTTTTTCAAAAATATGGCTCACAAGAAACACTCGTTTTAAACTAAATCCTACTTAACCTCGTAAATTGGTTTTTTTCCAGCAAGAGACAATGTGAGATTCTTAACGGTGAGTTTTGCCATTTCT
>JBHIDF010000123.1:0-2111 GCA_046759945.1 Nitrosopumilaceae archaeon | reverse complement strand
TTTGAGTAATTTGTATACTTTTCTCAAAGCTGGTTCCATAGGAACCGAATAATACAGCGATTCCATAGAAAAGATGTAATCGAATTTTCCGGTATATTTCCATGATTCTAGATCCGTTTTAACATATTCTTCCCTCGATGATTTTTTTTTAGCCAGAGAATTCTCTATCATGTTTTCACTTTTGTCTATGCCAACAGCCCACTTACAATTTCTCAACTTTGCAATTTCTCTTACAACCCAGCCGTTTCCGCAACCAACATCCAGAAAAGAAAATGGTTTTTCAAACGAAACTGTTCTTAGGAATTTGGTGACTGTTTTACGGTGCTCCTTTTCCATCAGTTCAGACTTTCCACGTTTTGCCCAGACATCAAAAAGTTCTTTCATTTGGTCCATTTGAATGAGAATTCATTTAGTTTTAATTTCAATGTTAAGTGGCAGTTTGACTGATCTTTGAGGCGTACGATTTGTACTAATATTTAAAGCGTAGGTAGAAAAGCTACTTGAAACTTAAGTAAAATTCAAAGGTTGCATGATCCGTTTGAAGCGGGTCATCTTTGCAACAGCCCTGTCTATTGTACTATTGTTCCCAGCACAAGCGTTAGCACAAGCCCCAGATAGAATTGCTCTCTTTGACACTTTTGGAGATTACAAAAAGGGAGAAGATCTTTTCATCTTCGGCAGCCTAGCTAGAGTAGTGCCAGATGCATCTCTTATTATAAAAATCGTAAATCCAAACGGCGACCTCTGCCAAATACAACAACTGACTCCCTTATCCAACGGAATCTTCCTAACAGAACCCATACCACTTAGTGGAAGATTTTGTGGTCTAACTGGTGAGTATGAAGCAAAAGTCTACTATGGAGACTACTCCAAAACGTCTACCTTTAATGTCCTTTCAGAAAGGTTCGAGGAAAAGAGCCGAGGAGAATATTTTGATGCTGGAGTCAATCTCGTCTTTGAAAAAATTCGGTCTGTAGGTGAAATAACTGGACAAACCAGCTTGCTTGCGGAATTTTCTGGCCGACTGGAAAGTATTCAATCTGAACCATCAGAGAATACCATCGAAGAGCTAAAGGATCTTTATGTCGATTTGTGGACGGCCTACTTTACAGAAGACGACATCTTTGAAATTGATCCTAGATACAGAAGTGCAATCCAAGCTTCGCTTGATTCCATCGCCGACCTTATAGAAGCTGGCGAACTTGATTTTGACGTATCCAAGCGACTTGATCGAGAAACCTTTGCTGCAATTTTTTATGCTGAGATAGGAGACAGCAAAAATGCGATTAGATCTCTTAACGACGTCTTTGTTTTGGTTACGAACGTTGATCCAATTAAGGTTCAAAGAAAACAGCCTGTTAGTTATGTTGAGCTAGAAAATCTGCTCCTTAACTTGATGAAAAAGACAAATTCTATTATGAGCAAACAACTCAGAGAAGAACTTGCCTTTATCTTTGCTCGTGGCACGGGTCCCTTGTATGCAACAGAACTTGACGATCTTGTGGATTTCCTTACTAAAGCCAGATTTCTTGATGCAGTGCTACGAAAAGATGTCCCTCTCTACAACATAATAAGGATCAACTGGGACAATGCAAAGTCTTCTTTTGAAAAGAAAGATACTATAGAAGAATTTCTTGAATCCAAAGAAAGAGTAGAAAAGTTGCACGAGGCTGCCCTATTATTACGTAATCTAGACAAGGTTGACCGCTTCATCTCCTCAGATAGTGAAGAAAATTCTCAGCTCGCCAACCTCATCAAGCCTGAATGGGACATCCTTCAGTCAAGTCTACAAGTTGCAACATCCGTAGATGATGTATTGAATTCAAGACAGGAAATAATGGACATGAAAGGCGTAATCAAAATTTCCTCGAGAATTTCAAAGACAATGGATGTTTCACGACAAACCAATCTTGATTCTGGTGCGATTGACATGTTAGAAGGGTTACTTGCTAGAGTTGAAGAAGCGAATTCTGTTTCTGAAATTTTGGATATTGTCTCAGAATTTGATCAATCAATTAACGAATTAAGAGAAAAGAGAAACCCTCTATCTGTCTTAAAGTTTGAGTATGCTGCAATGAAAGCAAAAGCTGAGCTTCAGGCAGATTACAAGA
>JBHIDF010000122.1:0-2174 GCA_046759945.1 Nitrosopumilaceae archaeon | reverse complement strand
GTGGTTAGAAAAAATATTGATGAACTCTTAAAGATCTTTTCAAAAGAAGGCTTTACTAAAGTAAAATTTGAACATAAAGGACCAACTCAGATAGGAAGCGGTCTTTCTCTAAAACTCAAAAAGCCATGGGAGATGCATGTAAAGTTGTATGACATGAAAAAGGGCTTAATAGCAATTCAAGCAGAAGTTGAGGTTTCAAGAGATTACTTGCAGCATCTTTTTTGTCAAAGAACGCCTGTTCTTTACGAGTTAGAATCAATCCTAAAAAAACATCAGATAGAGTACAAAATTTGGAACGATAGGATAAGAAAGTATGTTCATTCTGTTTTTAACAACTATAAGGTTAAGCTGACAACTCCAAATCTGCCACTATTTGCATGGAAGCCCATGCTATTCACGATTGGCACAGTTGGTTCATTTTATTTGTGGAAGTATGTAGCCACGATTTAGAATCTTTAATTATATTTCTCAGTTATCCAAGTTGTGACTCAAGAGCCCCTAGTGGCTAATTTGAAGTATTATGGAATTTCACTCTGGGAAATCGAAGTCATTTATGGATTGTTCAATGGCATGTTTGAAGTGAAACAAGACGAAGTAGAAGAAATTGATCCCGATTACGTAAGCGTAATTGAAATATCCATTCCAGTCCAATTCAACGAGGAATTCTTCAAGTGGTTTGGGTATCGAAGGTGGGACAAGGTCAAATTCATACTAAAAGAGCTAAAGAGAAGAAGGGGAAAAGGCAAGGCCATTAAAGTTAATTTTAACTTTTCAGGCAAACCGAACATAAGGTTCGTAGTTGACCTCGATGAACGTCTGTGGTTCAATAACGCAATAGAAAAAATAGACTTTCTCTTGGAACTCTTACCATATCATCTAGATCCTAAAAAATTACCGGAAAATACCACAGATGTAATATATCAATTTGATACTGATACGGTAAAATGGAAACTTCACACTGCAATATCTAATGGACTGACTTATGTCTTATCAACTGAGGGATGGAAGCGTCCTAGCTGATTTCTTTTTCTAAGGGTTTTAAAAGAGAGTTAAGCTCCTCGTACTTTGTTTTTATAAAGTCAAGTGACTCAGTAAGTTTTTTTGCTTTTCCATATTTGTATCGTATGAGCTCACGATGGTGCCAGAAATTTTTTCCTTCACCCACTGAGATCGTCGTAAAGTAATCTGGTCCTTTGATATCGTCTGGAATTTTTATAGAATACGGAAAAAGATATTCTACAATAAACCACTCATCGCCGTCTGGATAGTCTGAGCCAGTATCAATATCAAAGAAAATATGAAGAAAATTTGATTGCAGAAGTCCATCATCTTTAATTTGTGGGTGTTTGACATCAGATTTTTTAAAATCTAGTTTCAAAAAGCTAGGTTCAAAGTAACCTTTGATTATAGATTTACGAAAGATCTTGTTTACCTCTGAAATGTTCAACGATGAAATATTCTCTGGCTCATCTAGCTAATATTTCATTTTATAACCAAGTGAGAATTCCTTGTACTTTTTACACTTCTAGCTAGTCCAACATGCCTGAAATGTTGGTAATTGATTTACCGTTTGACTCGATTGACTGAGCGGCAGGAGGATTTTCGACGTAGTTTGGAATGTGGTCTGCGATTCTTCTATCGTATGAACTGATAATGTCATTTTGATAAAAGACTCCTATTGGAATTTTATCATCCCATTCTATTGATTTTATCATAGCCTGCGTGACTTTCTCATTAATCTCTAGTTGGTTCTCGTAGTGTACTACGGGATCATATCCAGTATCTTCTAGCTTGTATATTCGTGGTTTTGTTGTTCTGGTTGTATCGTCGATGTTGTCCATTCCTGCGAACCAGTCTCTAGTATTGATATCATTGTATGTCGGACATGGTTGCAAGACATCAAGAAAAGCAAGGCCGTTGTGTTTTACTGCAGATTTGATTAGATCTTTAAGGTGTCTTACATCGTATGAATAACCCCTTGCAACAAATGTAAAACCGCTTGCTACTGCTAGCGCAATTGGGTTTACTGCATAGTTTATGTTTGGACTTGGTAAAGATTTAGTCTTTAAACCCAACTGGAGAGTAGGAGAGGCCTGTCCCTTTGTCAAACCATATACTCCATTGTTAAAAATTATGTAAGTCATGTCTACGTCTCTTCTTCCGGCAGCAACAAA
>JBHIDF010000121.1:0-2223 GCA_046759945.1 Nitrosopumilaceae archaeon | reverse complement strand
AACATGAGCTGGGTTTAGACCGTCGTGAGACAGGTCGGTCTCTGCCTGATGGAAGTGTGGATGTCTGAGGGGAAGTTGCTCCGAGTACGAGAGGAACAGAGCAGCGTGGCCACTGGTCTACCGGTTGTCTGACAAGGCAGGCCGGGCAGCTAAGCCGTTTGGGCTAAGTGCTGAAAGCATCTAAGCACGAATCCCATCCCGAGACAAGACATCCTTTCTTTAGATGAAGGTCGGCAGTAGAAGACTGCGTTGATAGGAAGGTGGTATAGATCACAAGCTTCGGCGAGTGGTGAGCCAGCCTTTACTAATAGACCAACACACCGGTTCAGCCATTTACATAGAGACTATGTGCGATGATTCATTTTTGAATTCAGTTAGCGAATGCTATACACGACTAAAAAAATTTGGAGCAATAGTTTTATCCCAACTCTGTAATCGCATCTTATGGGATTACTTCGAAAAAAGAATGAAGTTGTAATTGGAACAGTTTGTCCAAAATGTAAGATGGAGTTTTCAGATCCACAAAGAGTAGTGCGACATATGATGAAGGCTCATCCAAAGAAAAGAAAAATAGAATGTAATTCCTGTGGTTTTAGAAACTAAACAGCAACCTGTCCGCGCTCTTCTGTTCTGATTCTGATGACATCAGAAACGTCAGAAACAAAGATTTTTCCATCTCCTGGGTCACCAGTATTTGCGTTTATCGCAATAGAGTTGATGATTTTGTTTGCTTCTTCTTCAATGCAAACAATCTCGATTTTTCTCTTGGCAATTAGACCATCTTCAAGAATTTCTTGAGAGCTTCCGCCATATGACACATCTTCATATCCTCCTTCGCCAATTTGGTCACCTCTACCTCGAACTGGATAAGTGGTCATCCCTTTAACCCCAAGTTTTGTCAGGGCGGATTTCACATTCTGAAATTTGCCTTCCCTGATGATGGCCTCAATTTTTTTCATAGAATCTTACTATAGTAATCTTGGATAAAAATAGGATGGTGGTTATTCCAGGGTTGGGTCTCCACTTAAAATGTTCAAAACGTGTTGAACGATTTGTTGTTGGCCTCCCTCATGAAGGTCGTGCCTCATTTGTTCTGAACCCATACTTACAAAGAGAAGGTTACTATCACCTAAAGGAAATGTGATTCTAGTAATCTTTTCAAACGCTGCAACTGCATACAATCCATGTCCAATCTTTGGAGCCAACTCATTTCTTCCCTTCCATGCAGCGGCTGCTCTCTTCAGCGAAGCTGCAGTTTCAGCTTCAGATAGAAAATTGGAGACCCCTGCTCGATGATTTACAGCAAGGATGTTGCCATCTAAATCAGCGGCCAAGCAGTGTCTGATGTTTACATCCGAATCCATTATTCTTTGCAGTAAATGCTCAAAGCCCATTAGGATACTATACCATATGGTATTACTTAAGCAAAAATGTTATTATCAACATTGAATCTTGACTTGAAATCTATTGCAAATTCATAAACTCATACAAAATTTAGTTGGGACATCATTTAGAGTTCTAATCAATCAACCGACAGATCTATTAACTACCTTCGATCTGACTAGTTGAGGAAAATGTCAGACGAGGTACCTCAATGGTGGGATGGTTTGGCTGAGGAGCTCCAAACCGACATAGAACTAGTCGAGGAAAAAGCAACGAGTTAGACCAGAGATAAGATTTCAAAGGATTGTTGCGATCAATTTTTGATCGCTTTTTCTTACGGTGTGTTTTCGAAAAAACCTCATTTTAGCGGAAAACCTTTATCACGTACAATATTGATCGTATCCTATGCAAGCTAAAGCCGCAGTTGAAAGGATTCTTAAAATCAGTCCTTCAGTTCGAGTAGCTACGATTTGTGACAGGAACGGCAAAATTGTTTACACCGCTCATGCAAGAAGAGTAAAGAACGTATTGTCTAGAAAGGAAAGCAGAGCATCTTTAACTAGTGCTGCAAGATCATGGAAAGGAAGAAAATCCTTAGCGCGAAAACTTGGGGGATGTAAATACGTTGTAGCTGAATATGGCAGTGTAAAAAGAATTACAATGCCAGCAGGTAGAAGCAACTTAATTTTTGTTACTACTACATCAGCTTTTGATCACAACAAAGTGATTCGAAAAATTCGTTCCTTCCGATAGTCAGCTAAAAAACTCATTTTTTACTATTTTTTTAACTTTTTAATGTAACATTCTGATCGCTATCGTATAGTATTATTTTGTGATGGT
>JBHIDF010000120.1:0-2235 GCA_046759945.1 Nitrosopumilaceae archaeon | reverse complement strand
TCTTTTTTCCAGCATTTTTCTACTGTAGAAAGTGTCTCAACTTTACAAACGAAAGAGTATGCCCACATGGAGTAGAATCTCGAGAACAACTAAGTGGAACAAAGCTTAGAACAATAATACAAGAAGGTAAGACACCATCAGAATTCATACTTCGTCCAGAAGTTTCCAAAGTAATAATGAGTTGGGACAATCCATTTGTTGCCTAGCTTTTTATTCAAGACCAAGCAGCTAACACCGTGAAAAAGTTAGGCTTACTTTTTGTTCTTTTTTTAATTTATTCGATCTTTCCTGCATATGCACAGACCGAATCTAATCCATCAGTGAGACTTGAGACAATAGAGATTCCCTTTGAGGAATTTAACGTGGTCAGTCGCGATAGCGTAATTCGAGAAGCTAGCGAAGTTCATAGATATAATTGGCAGGTGACGATCGAAAATAATCTTGTTTATGAAAGACCGGATGGCAATGCAGCAATCCGACTGTACGATTACGACAATCCTGAGAAATTTGTCGAAATCGGAATGGGAAGTCCGCCAGATAAGAAACTCTGGATAGCAGTGCAGGTTCCAGATACTGGATATGCAGTAATCCATGAAAGATTAGAGCGGGGGTGGGATCCTAGCGTCAAAATATTTTTTGCCTATGAAGAAAATGCTGGTCTATCAGTAAATAACGGAGATAGAATAGTTGTTACAAACCTAGACATCGAAGGATTGGCGCTGAAGAAATATTCTGTTCATGGCTTGGAGTCATCAACGGATCCACTCGCAGTTAACTCAGGAAGCCTGATTTTGGATATTGTGTCTGGTGACCCCGCCCAGAACATCCTTCACTTCTTTCCCTTCATCGTTGTAGCATCGTTAGGGGTTCTAGTGGGAGTGCTACTAGTCACAAAGAAGCGATCTTAGTTTTATAATATTTGCAGTCTTTCTTTAGCTGGCAGACACTACACATCGGAGATACTGGCTTGCAAATGTTTTGACCGTACGTAACAAATGTGTCGTTGATCTCAAGCCAGTATTTTTTTGGGATTTTCTTCCTCAGTTCAAGCTCTGTTTCTTCAGGAGTCTTTGTTTCCACCAGACCTAGTCTGTTAGAAATTCTGTGGACATGAGTATCTACGGGAATTGCGGGCTTTTCAAAAGCATAAACAAGAACGCAATTTGCAGTCTTCCTTCCAACTCCAGGCAGTTTGAGGAGTTCTTCTATTTTGTCAGGAACTTTGCCGTTATACTGAGAATTAATTATGGAGGCTACTTCGATTATTCTTTTTGCTTTTACATGATAAAAGCCGCAAGGCTTGATCATTCTTTCAACTGAAGAGACTTTGGCACGTGCCAGTTTAGCTGCCGTCTCATATTTTGAAAATAATTTTTTTACAGCAGCAGACGTGTTTTCATCCTTTGTTCGGGCTGAGAGTATGGTCCCAATTAGAATACTGATAGGACTGCCCCTCTCCGCCTCGTGTAACTCTCTCAGTGCAGTTAATCTTGGCGGATTTACTTTGTTCATTGTTCGTATCATACTGCGAAGAATTTTCTTCATCCAATCTAGTTAGTTTGTTTGTATTATAAGATAAGCGTCGTACAAGTATTATAGCTCACAAGGGAAAGTATTGATGGTGGATTTAACAAAGGAAGAAGAAGCAGCTCTTAATGGAGACGAGGGCGAAACCTTGCAGCTAGCCTACAGAATTCTTGCTGCAATAGGTGAAGCTACAGATGCCAAAAAATTAGTTTCAATAGAATGGGCCCATCTTTCTGGTGTCAATTACAATACCATAGGAGATGCAGGCGAAGAATTTCTTTCGAAGCTTGGCAAGGATGCAAAATTCAAGGTGAAGACTACCCTTAATCCTATGGGTTTCGACTTTGATACTGTTTCAAAATATGGACTAGATGAGGAATTTATCAAAAAACAACAAAGTATCAGAAACTCTTATGAGGGAATGGGGGCAGTTCCGTCATTTTCATGCATACCGTATGAAATTTTTGATCTGCCAAATAAGGGAACCCATGTTGCCTTTGCGGAAAGTAATGCTGCAATATATGCAAATTCTGTTGCAAATCTTAAGACGAATAAGGAAAGCGCCTTTAGCGCCCTCGCAAGTGCCCTCACTGGAAAGAGTCCATATTCTGATTTGAGGAAGGACCAACCGCAAGATCCTAATCTTACTGTACGGATGCAAGTAGATGAAAAAGATGAACTAACTTTTGGTATGCTGGGATATTTTAC
>JBHIDF010000119.1:0-2263 GCA_046759945.1 Nitrosopumilaceae archaeon | reverse complement strand
TCATATAGATCTTCACCATCTTCAAAAGAACCGCTTAAAACCTGATTGAAAATAAAAGCCTGGTATGCTTGAACGAATAGTCTTCTTATTGTTAGGGGAACTGCACGAATAGCTCTAGTAGGATCATCGTTTGAAATCATTTCACTAAGCACAATCTTTTCGAGATCCATCTGTGGTGGAATTTTGTCAACTAACTTTGCGTAGTATGTTTTGTCTTGAAGCATTTCTCTGATCTCAGTATTTTCTGGCAGATCGTACTTTGAAGTAAAGGACAGAAGTAGGTTTACCGCTTCTTCAAAGTCGTTTTGTAGAATTGCCTTCCCAATCAAGTGTGAAACCGCCCTTTTGCTACCAAATCTCTGATAACCATAAAAATTCAAAACCTTATCATCCTCCTTGAATTCTGAAATTTTTGAAAAAAAGGAGTCATGTATTTTTATTTTAAAATGATTTCCAACCATGTCTTTCTTTGTGAGAGGTTTTTTGACAAATCCCAATCTTTCTAAAGAATATTTTCTCGAAGATATAGAATCGACTGATTTGTTTTTGTTCATACTACAGACGTACTGCTCGGTTAATGCATTTGCATCTTTCAATCCAAGTGCCTTTAGTCTTAAGTTGTGTTTTTTGAAAATTTCAGAAAGTACGTGGTTAGTATCTGTTCCCCGTTTCTTTAATTTGTATACGGCATATCCTTCGTCTTGAGAGATTCGTGATAGTACTTTTTTATCTAAAACCTCAGCCACAAAAAAATCCTCATCGCTCAAACGGATTTTTCCCCCACATCCATCAAAGCTCGTGCTGTATACCAGGATGCCAATATCGGAATCCGCTTTTGGAATCACTGCGTTATTGTAACTGTCAGATACTTGGAGATGGTCACATCGCCGTAAGGAACTGCTATCGCTACTTTGTGGTAGCCCGAAAGAGCCGTCTCAGCTACAGAAATCTCAAGCAGAATAGTTTGCGGTTTATCGTTGAAGATTATCGCCTGGCCTGATCCAAAGACTTTGATATCATCAAAAGTAGCTGTGCTGGAACTTGTCACCGTCCCCTCACCGGAAAGTGGAAGACTCGGAATAATTGTCAGGCTGACGGTTCTTTTTTCGCCTTTACTTAGTGTGAGCTCTTTTGGTTCTACCTGAATCTCAAAAGGAAGAGGTACTCCTGTATCAATGACACCTATGTTGTTTTCAACCCATTCGGTAAACCAAATCTTATCTCCTTGGATCGTAAAGTCAAGTACTTGCGCTAAGCCACAATCGAAATTGTCTTCATCACAGTCAGCCCAGTTTGGATTCTTTGATGGGATAAGATATTCCACGAGTGATTCATCAGACGGATCAAATGCTGCGATGCTATTTGAAGTCTGTTCATTAAACCACAGTCTTCCGTTATCATCAAACTCATTCCAGTATGGCCGTGATATAGGATTTTTTACCAAACCTGTATCGTTACCATAAGCTGAAACGGGTGGAGGTGGTGTTATAAACTTCGTAAACTCCTTTGTTACTGGATCGAATCCAAAAAACAGACTGCTTGAAGTGTCAGTACCCCATACTTTTCCATCAGGACCAACAGATAATCCATTCGGGGTGGTTACGCCAAACGGAAGAACAAAAGTTTCATCAAAAGATTCTGTTTTCGTGTTGAATTTCACTAGCACCCCTCCTTCCCCCACTTTCCAGTTAGTGTACCATAAGTTGTTGCTATCATCTATGGCAAAAGATGCTGTAAAAGAATTTTCTACTGGCGATCTAAGAATATTGTATTCCAGATCATCTCCAGATTGATTTGGATCAAAAATGGTGATTTTGCTTCCAGTGAAATCATTTACCACAATAGCGTCGTTGTTAAATTCTAGTCTCTGTGGCATAGAGCCAGATTCTGATTCAGGATAAGAAAATCCTTGGAAGGTTTGTTCCTGTGGCGAAAATTTCCATATTGCGTTATGAGCGTTATCAGTATACCAAATGTTTCCATCCGGAGAATAATCTATTCCCCACATCATCGAACGGCTCTCCTCAGGCCAATCTGGGTTGGGATATTCAGTAAATAACTCAGTTACAGGATTAAATCTTACGATGCTTCCTGTGTTACTTTCTGTGAACCAGATGTAGCCTAAGGGACCGGCAATTATTGCCAGAGGTTGGGTGCACTCAGTTGGAATCCTAAATTCTTTGACATATCTATTTGATTTTGCCTCACCTGTACCACAAAAAGTTGGTCTCTGATCATCAGGAAAGTGGTCTGCTGGGGTTCC
>JBHIDF010000118.1:0-2342 GCA_046759945.1 Nitrosopumilaceae archaeon | reverse complement strand
GTGGCAGATTTTATATCAACACCTACCACTTGGATTTGCCCTATGCTGTAAGATTCGTCTGCATGTACAGTAAAGCCACCTTCTTTTCTAGATATCTTCGCAGCCTTTGATGCAGCCGCAATCACAGAAGGTTCTTCTATAGCCATTGGTATCAGATAGTCCTTACTGTTAATTCGGAAGTTAGTAGCAATGCCTAGCGGAAAAGAGAGCGTTCCAATTGCATTTTCAATCATTCTGTCTGCTTCGTTAAAAGAAATCCCGCCTAAGTTTTTCAGAATCTCAACTTCTTCTTTCGACAAACTGCAAAATCTTGCTACAATGTCTATTCTCTCCTCTCTACTTTTTTCAAAAAATTTCGAAATAGAAGAATCAGGCAATTTATCTCACTATCCTCAATAGTTTATCATCGGTATTGTCAGGAAATCCTTTACCATCTGTATTTGATGTAAGAACGTAAAGATATCCCTCTGGTCCCTCATTGACATCTCTTAATCTTCCAAGCCCACCCAATATGCTTTTTTGTGAAATGATTTCCCCATCTCCTACCTCTAATTGATACAAGTTAGATGCACGTAATGATGCTACGATAAGACTGCCTTGAAAATCAAGCTTGTCAGATGAATAATATACTATGCCTACTGGTTCGAAACTCGGATCATAACATATGAGGGCATTGACATACTTTTCATCTCCTTCACATTCTTGGTCAGGCCACCCATAGTTTTGGCCTGCACCTATCAGATTTATTTCATCATTCTTTGATGGTCCTATTTCTGCAACGTAAAGATTTCCAGAATAGTCCCATGTCATTCCTTGTGGATTTCTATGACCGTATGAAAATACAGGAGATCCTCGATATGGATTATCATCAGGAATTGTACCATCATCGTTTAACCTCAGGATTTTTCCGGCAAGTGATTGTAATTCTTGTGCAGCATGGTGATCTGTGCCAGAACCGACTGCAACGTACAGTTTGTCGTCAGGGCCGAATTTTATTACGCCTCCATTGTTAAATTTTGCACCTGGTATTTTGTCCAAAATAGTTTGTGCTTCTTTTAACTTGTTGTCTGATTCAGTAATACGAAGGATTTTGTTCCATAGCTTTCCTTCTTCCTCATAAGTATAATACACATAGAGAAAATGATTAGTTTTAAAATCTGGGTGTATTGTAATTCCAAGCAAACCACCTTCTGGAACCTCCGCTATTCTTAGATGAGCAAGTGGTTCATCAAGTAGTATACCGGAATCGATTACTCGTATTCGTCCCACCCTTTCAGTTAAAAAAATTCTATCGTCAGAAAAATCTAAAGACCATGGCTTTTCAAGATTTGTAGCCAAGATTTCCACTGACTTTGTCGTTGCATTTATTGAAGGTTCTGGGATTGATATGGGGTTTGATGGTAAGGAAAGTATAACAGCAGATGCTACTAACGCCGCAACAATACCAATTATACGAAATCTCTTATCCACTGATGAAACACTCTAAGAATCCTATTAATCATTTACAAATTCCAATAAAGAGTATATATGACACTCGAACTTCAGTTGGCGTAGCGGGGTGGGGAAGTCAGACTACTTGGGCTAAGTCATCCCGGCGGGCTCATAATCCTCGGTGATGAGATACCCGCAAATCAGTAGTTCAAATCTACTCCCCGCTACTTATCAAAATTTCAAAAAATTATCTTCAAAAAACTTTAAACCATTTGAGAGAATCATCAAAGAAAGTTTCTTCGTTTATCTTTCCAATTCTTTGCATTGGTCTTGTAAGATGCCTGTGTGCAGATGATGTTGGTAGGTAAAGCCGTCTTTCTAAATCACGTGGAATTGACTGAATTATTTTTTGATTACTTTTACTCCGGCAACTGGCACATTCAAATCCTTGATTTTTGCCCTTTGATTTCATTCTTTTGTTGCATTTATGACACGCGGGGTTGAGGTATTTTAGATTCTTTTTCAGCTTCAAAATTTCCAAAAATTCAACGTTTAAGATTCTTTGATGATTCTTTGATGCCTTCCGTATACCGCCACCAACTCTCACGAGATCTCCAAGAATAAGCTTTGACGCAGTAGTAGTCAATCCTGTGGGGCTGTATATAGCACAATTTATGTTCCGACCGCTTTTTGCTATGGAAAAAGTGGTGTGACCCCCTCTAGTAACGGTGGGCTTTTCACTAATGACTCCTGTAAGAGTGCCTGATGTGAATGGTTTCAAATCAGAAACTTCAACTTCATTTTTTAAATGAGCCCCTGTCCCCTGGTTTGATTTAAATACCAAGTATCCGTCTACTTTTTCCCTAGTTTTTACAAGCGAGGCACCGTATAGTACGGAGCTAACGCGTTCA
>JBHIDF010000117.1:0-2352 GCA_046759945.1 Nitrosopumilaceae archaeon | reverse complement strand
AATTTCTCTTTATATAGAATATTAAGGAACGCATATCATGAAAGTTATGCTAGTGTCAATGCTAGCAGCCTTTGTTTTAGTTTATGGATTGGTCTTCATTTCAGCTTTTGCTGAAAAAGGAACCTTTGTGGAGAAGGTAAAGTTTGTTCAGTACATAGATGAAAATACTGCGCTAGAAGAAGTAAAAAACAAAAACTTGGATCTTTACTACTATCGAATTCCTTCTGAAAGAATTGAGAGTCCAGAGTCACGCGAAGGCCTGAAGGTCTATCAATCTACTGGTGGGTCCTACAGTATTCTTGTAAATCCCGCCGCTGAAACCGAAAAGTTCAACCCCTTTTCCATTACCGAAGTTAGATTTGCACTCAACTACCTAATTGATAGAAAATTGATCGTAAATGAGTTGATGGGGGGGTATGGCCTTCCAATGATTTCTAATTATGGGCCATTTGATCCTGATTACCTCACGATTCTGAATGAATTGGAGTCTTTTAACTTTAGATACAATCCAGTTCTTGCAGAACAAATGATTTCAGATGCTCTTTCTGAGGCAGGAGCAGAAAAAATTGATGGAAAATGGAACTATAATTCTGAACCAATTGAAATTACGTTTTTTATTAGAAGCGATGACCCCGTAAGGAAATCAATTGGGGAGATTATTTCATCTCAGCTAGAACAAATTGGGTTTATTGTCAAGAAGGACTTTGGTGACCTCAACAAGGCTTTCGTTATAGTTTATGGCTCAAATCCAGCTGACAATAAATGGAATTTGTACACAGAAGGTTGGGGTAGATCCACATTTGTAAGATACGACTCGACAGGCCTTCCTCAAATGTATTCCCCGTGGTTTTCTAACATGCCAGGGTTCAACGACCCATCATACTGGAACTATCAAAACGATTACCTTGATTCAATCACCCAGAAAATCTATGTAGGAGATTTCACTTCGCCTGAAGGTAGAAATGAACTTTTCAGAGAAGCTACAAAGGAAGCAGTAAAAGAATCAGTCAGAATCTTTGTTGCAGCTAAAATCGATCAGTACGTATCAAACGAAAAAGTTGAGGGAATAATTAATGATTTTGGCGCTGGAGTACCAAGCAGGTTTACACCGATCAACGTACGAACCGATTCAGGTTCTCTCACCGTCGGAGTCAAGCAAATCTATCAAGGAGCATGGAATCCCGTGGCTGGCCTGACTGACACATATAGCAGACAAATCTGGGATACGGTTTCTGACCCCGCAATTTTTAAACACCCATACAAGGGCACTAGCATCCCCGTTCGTTCTGACTGGATGGTGGTAACAGCTGGACCTGATGGTGAACTTGATGTACCTTCTGATGTTATCAGATGGGATCCTAGTCAACAGAAGTGGATTGAAGTTGGAAGTGGTCAAAAGGCTATAAGCAAAGTTACTTTCGACCTGCTTTTTAGCAACTGGCACAATGGCGAACCCATGGACATGAATGACGTCTTGTATACACTTTATTTTGCGTATGAGTGGGGCTCTGATCCTCTGGAAAACGATAAGACATATGACTCTAGTTATTCACCACAGATAAGCTACCTTGTAAAAACAATTGTGGGAATCAAGGTAATTGATGAAAATACGATAGATGTATACGTTGATTACTGGCACTTTGATGATGCCGAAATTGCAGACTGGGCAAGTCTTTGGGCTTCAACACCGTGGGAGATATTCTCTGCTATAGAGCAAGCCGTAATTGATGGCAAAACATCATTTTCAAGATCAGGTGCTGCCAGTAAAAACGTAAACTGGCTTTCTTTGATAGTTCCAAATGATGCAAGTTTAGTAAAATCATATCTCCTAGAATTCAAAGAAACAAAATTTGTTCCACTTCCTTTGGAAAACTTTCGTCATGATTCAAAATACTATGAATCTAGATACGATTCATCTATCTCTTGGATAGAAGAATACAGCCACGCTATAATCAGTAACGGACCTTTTTTCCTAGAAAGATACTCACCTGAATCAAGGACGATTACAATAAGAGCGTTTGACGATGATTCCTATCCGTTTGAAGCAGGTCATTGGGCAGAATTTGAAGATGTCAAGGCTGCAAAAATCGTAAGTGTCGAGGCTCCGAGGGTAATCACGAAGGGAAGCTTGCTGGAAATTCCGATCTCTGTGTCTGATTCATCAAATCTAAAGTACTATTTTACAAATACTGAGGGACAAATAGTGGCTTCAGACGTTATAGAACTACAAAGTGATGACGTATCAGTTGTTCTATCGGAAGAGGAAACAGCACTTTTTGGTATTGGTGCCAATGATTTGAAAGTATTTGCTGTATCCGAAGAAGTTCTAAGACCCGATGTATTCATCACTAG
>JBHIDF010000116.1:0-2363 GCA_046759945.1 Nitrosopumilaceae archaeon | reverse complement strand
TGTAATAGGATTCACAGGACCTGCTGGTGGTGGTAAAAGCTCACTTATCAACAAGACTGCTTTAGCACTCAAGAAAAGTGGCTATAAAGCGGCAGTGCTAGCGATAGATCCTAGCAGTCATCTTACTGGAGGAGCAATACTTGGCGATCGTGTTCGAATGACTGAATCCACAGATTCTGGAACTTATATCAGAAGTATTGCTTCAAGGGGAGCTACAGGGGCAGTATCCCGTTCTATAAGAAACAGTATTAGAGTTTTAGAATATGCAAAATTTGATCCCATCATAATAGAAAGTGTGGGAGCTGGACAAACGGAGGTAGAAATTTCCAAAATTGCAGATGTTACTATTGTTGTGTTCAACCCACACACAGGAGACAGTATACAGACAATTAAAGCAGGTTTGACGGAGATAGGTGATATCTACATAGTAAACAAGAGTGATCTGGAGGGCGCTGCTCAATTTTATGATGCAGTAAGAGACTATATCGGAACAACAGGAAAAAAACCTTTGATAATGAAAACATCTACAAAATCAAACAAAGGTATAGCTGAGCTTGCGAAAAAAATTATAGAGATTATGCGTAAAAAGAAAAAAACAAAAAAAGAATTAGAGAAATCAAGATTGGAATCAGAGCTTAACGATATTGTTTTAAATAACATAAAAGAAAAGATCGATTCCATGCTTGTCTCTAGCAGTGTTTATTCTAAATATCTCAAAAAAGTGCAATCAAAGGAGCTAGACCCATATGATGCTGCAGAAAGAATATCAAAGTCAATACTAGGGTGATCCACGATAAAACAAGCGAAAACAGATTCTAATATCTCTGTTAAACGAGTTTATGGAACAAAATTGAATGGTAAAGGAGAACAACCTGGAAAGTTTCCCTATACTCGAGGAATCTATTCCGGTATGTATCTTGATAAATTATGGACTATGCGACAGTATACTGGCTTTGCTTCGGCGGCTCAGACAAACAAGAGATTCAAGTTTTTGCTGAAAAAGGGACAAACAGGACTGAGTCTGGCATTTGATCTTCCGACACAAATGGGACACGATGCAGATGCCCCTCTAGCTGAGGGCGAAGTTGGTAAGGTAGGTGTTTCGATTTCGTCACTAAAAGACATGCTTCAATGCTTTGATGGAATTCCACTCGATAAGGTAAGTACTTCGATGACAATCAATGCTACTGCATCCACATTGCTCTCGTATTACATAGCAGTAGGAGAATCACAAGGAGTTTCAAGTAGTGCGCTGAGAGGAACTACTCAGAATGATATTCTCAAAGAATACATAGCACGTAACACCTACATCTACCCACCGCAACCATCAATGAGATTAATTGGTGATATGATACAGTACTGTTCAACTAAGGTTCCCAAATGGTATCCAATCTCTATATCCGGCTATCATATGAGAGAAGCCGGGTGTAACGCCGTACAGGAAGTTGCATTTACTCTTGCGAATGCCATTGAATACATAAAGACATGCTTGGACCGGGGTCTGAAAATAGATGATTTTGCACCAAGACTGTCGTTCTTTTTCTGTTGTACCAATGAATTTTTTGAAGAAGTAGCAAAGTTTAGGGTTGCGCGAAAAATCTACTCAAAAATTATGAAAGAAAGATTCCATGCTTCAGATCCAAAGTCTACGCATCTAAGATTCCACGTTCAGACAAGCGGTGAGTCACTTACAGCCCAACAACCTGACAATAACATAGTTCGTGTTGCTATACAATCAATGGCAGCTGTTCTTGGCGGGGCACAGTCTCTTCATACGAATTCTAAGGATGAGGCGCTTGCATTGCCTACTCAGGAAGCTGTCAAAATCGCACTTCGAACACAACAGATTGTAGCTTTCGAAAGTGGAATTACAAAAACAGTTGATCCTATGGCAGGCTCACACTATATGGAGTATCTTTGTGACGAGATAGAACATAAGGTAACTGACTATCTAAAAAAGATCGATAAAATGGGGGGAGCGTTAAAAGGGATTGAAAAGGGATTTTTCCAATCTGAAATAAGGCAGAACGCATACCGATTGAAGAAGGAAATTGACGATGGCGAGCGAATTATTGTTGGGGTAAACAAATTTGTTGATGATGTTCAGGCAAAGCAAGATTTGATGAAAATAGATATCTCAGTGGGAAGACAACAAGCAAAGAATCTGAAAAAACTTCGAAGTACACGAGACAACAAAAAAACAGAAAAAGCCTTATCCAGACTGCAGAGTGCCGCAGAAAAAGATGAAAACTTGATGCCATACATACTAACAGCAGTGAAAAGTTATGCTATGACAGGAGAGATTAGCAACACGTTAAGAGAAGTTTTTGGAATTTACCAACCAAAGGAAATATTCTAAAATG
>JBHIDF010000115.1:0-2377 GCA_046759945.1 Nitrosopumilaceae archaeon | reverse complement strand
GGAAGCAAGTTTTCTGAGGGTTCTGAAAAGAGGACCTCAGTCTCTATATTAGCTATTCTTGCAAGTTCTGGAACTGCAGCGTTGAGTTCGGCTGCTGTAAGTGTTGGTGTGACGCCACCGGTTCTATAATCTATTTTACTTGCAATCGTACCCCCAGTGGAGACAAGTAAGATTTTAGGCAAGTTTGGATCTACCTGAATGTTTGGAATTTCTTCCTCTCTTACATTTTCAGAACCTATCTTTTCAATTTTTTTTATATTTTCTACTCCCAATCCGATATTGTATCCGCTTTCCAGCTTCAAAACGATATGCTCATCATCACTATACTCATATCGAGGCATCAATATGCCTGTGTAATTAGAGTCTGCAGAAATTTTAACAGAATCACCTACTCCGATTTTATATTTTCGCAGAAAAGCAAGAGACTTTCCTCTGTACCCGACATAATTTGACATTTAGGAGGATTAAAGGAGTTATTTTATTAAAATTACCTGTAGTAGGGGACGGTTACTTTTTGACCGATCTTTACGTCTTTTTGTGTTCGGATTCTCTTGATGGCTTCTTCAAAATGTTTCATGGAAACCTTTGCCTCCTTTGATCCCTTTTCTACCTGTTTGGGATCGGGATTTTTGTCTAAAAACTCGTGAATTACTAAGGAAACAGCAGTATTCGCTACAGCAGCAACATCTGCACCACTTAATCCATCCGTTAATTCTGCAACCCTTTCAAGGTCTACATAATCTGGTTCATTGGCTTTAGATTTATCCACGTTGACGGGGATATCTTTTGAATTAATTTCTAATATCTGCTTTCTACTCTCCTTATCAGGCATCGGCACCATTACCACCTTGTCAAATCTACCCGGTCTTAACAGCGCTGGGTCTATCATGTCCGCTCTGTTTGTTGCACCAAGAACAATTACACCATGCATGGATTGCATTCCGTCCAATTCAGTTAAGAGCTGGCTCACTACCCTTTCTGTCACAGCAGTTTCTCCGCCAATTCCTCTCACAGGAGCAATGGAATCAATTTCATCAAAGAATATTACGCAAGGTGAAGCTTGTCGTGCTCTTCTAAAGATCTCTCTTATTCCACGTTCGGATTCACCAACCCACTTTGACAAGAGTTCCGGTCCTCTTACCGATACAAAATTTGCCTCACTTTCCGTTGCTACTACCTTTGCTAAAAGTGTCTTTCCAGTTCCACTTGGTCCATGAAGCAATATGCCGTGTGGCATTTTATGTCCCAAATTATCATATAAAGCAGGATATTTCATTGGCCACTCAACTGCCTCCCTGAGCTCTCGCTTTACATCCTCTAGACCGCCAACCTCGTTCCATTTTATATCTGGATTTTCGATGAAAACTTCACGCATGCCAGAAGGAGTAACCTCTCTTAACGCACCCGTAAAATCATCTCCGTTTACAATAAGTTTATCTAATGTTTCAGTGGGAATTTTTTCCTCTTCTAAATTAAGCTCCGGTAGTAATCTCCTCAAGCATTTCATTGCACTCTCCTTACATAGATATTCCAAGTCAGCTCCCACGTATCCGTGGCTTACTGATGCTACTTTGTCCAATTTTACGTCATCTGCTAATGGCATATTCCTGGTATGAATAGTGAGAATGTCCATTCGACCCTTTTTGTCAGGTACTTTGATCTCAATCTCCCTGTCAAATCTTCCCGGTCTTCGGAGAGCTGGATCTAGTGCATTTGGTCTGTTTGTTGCTGCAATGACTATTACTTTGCCTCTTGCTTCCAGACCGTCCATGAGGGAAAGCATTTGTGAAACTACACGTCTCTCAACTTCACCAGTTACTTCTTCTCTTTTTGGTGCTATAGAATCGATTTCGTCAACGAATACAATAGATGGCGCTTTTTCTTTTGCTTCCTTAAAAATTTCTCTTAGTCTAGCTTCGCTTTCACCGTAGAACTTGCTCATTATCTCAGGTCCTGATATGCTGATAAAGTGGGCGTTGCTTTCATTTGCAACTGCCTTTGCCAGCAAAGTCTTTCCAGTACCGGGTGGTCCATAAAGAAGTACTCCCTTCGGTGCTTCAATTCCTAGCTTTTCGAAAATCTCCGGGTGTCTTAACGGTAGCTCGATCATTTCCCTAACCTTTTTTATTTCATCGGTTAGACCACCGATGTCTTCATAAGTCACCTGTGGAACTCCGCGTAGGGTCTCACCTTTTTCCGCGATATGGAATACACTCTTCTGCGTTACAAGAACAGCATCAGCTGCGGGAGTTACCCCTATTACCTGAAAGGTGAGTCTACCACCAAAATATGGAACCATAACATTATCGCCTTTGATCAACGGAACGCTCTCTAAAGCATCGGCTAGATATCTTTCATCTATTGGGGGAATTGCCTC
>JBHIDF010000114.1:0-2390 GCA_046759945.1 Nitrosopumilaceae archaeon | reverse complement strand
CTGCTTGTCAGACCAGGAAATGTAGCTCTCTTTATTTGCTCTCCATACTTTTCAAACGACAAAACCATTCCGCCTTGAGGTCCGAAGAAAGTCTTGTGGGTGCTCATAGTTATAGCGTCAGCTCCTTCCCTTAAGGGATCCTGGAACTGCTTGCCAGCAATAAGACCCGCCACATGCGCTCCATCGTAGTTCACGAACATATCGTAGCTCTTTAGAAAATTAGCTAGTTCCTTGACCGGATGAGGAAATAAAAACAATGAACCTCCAAACATTGCAAGCTTGGCCAACCTTCCGGCCTTTTTCAGGTCTTTAACTTTCTTCTTTGTCTTGTCCACATCTATTGTCATTTCTTCTGGGTCAAATGGAAAAAATTCTACATCTAGGCCATGGACAAGACCGGCAGTACCTGCATGCTCTTTCTTTCCATGAGAAATGTGACCTCCGGCGGGAATTGAAGGTGCGATCATAACATCACCGGGGTTTGTGAAGGCAGAATAAATTGCAAGGTTAGCTACAACTCCAGATACAGGTCGGACATCGGCAAACTCTGCTTTGAAAAGTTTTTTTGCAAGTGCCATGCACTCGAACTCTACTTCATCTATGTAAATACAGCCGGCATAGACACGCTCGCCTGCCCAACCTTCTGCATACCTATTACCAAAGTCAGAAATTATTGCCTCTCTGACTGCAGGACTTGGGATATTCTCACTAGCGATCAGCGGGAGGGAATTTTCAAACCACTTATCGTGTTCTTTGAGCTTGGAAAGAACTTTTTTGTATGATTTTTTGTGTGCAGAATCAGCCACGCAGTGGCACACTATTTTCCTAATTTAAAAACACCGATCTAATTTTATCATTACGGAACTGACACCACTCCTTAAAGTATAAAATAGGAAAAAAAGGCCAAAAAGAACAATGGCAGTTCAAACTACTAAAGGGGCCTTGCCTGTTGTTATTTTAAAAGAAGGCGCTAGTGAAACTAAAGGCCGAGCTGCTCAGAAAAATAACATAGCAGCGGCAAAGATTATCTCAGAAATTGTTCACTCAAGTCTAGGCCCTAAGGGTATGGACAAAATGCTAGTAGATACCCTTGGAGATGTTACTATTACTAATGATGGTGCTACCATCCTCAAAGAGATTGACGTTCAACACCCAGCAGCAAAGATGGTAGTTGAAATCTCAAAAAGCACCGATAATGAAGTAGGAGACGGCACAACCTCTGCTGTCATATTAGCTGGCGCACTTTTAGAGCAAGCAGAATCTTTGATTGATCAAGATGTGCACCCAACAGTAGTGGTGGATGGCTATCGCAAGGCTGCAAAAAAAGCAGTTTCGTTCATTGAAAGCATAGCTGAGACTGTATCGCCTGATGACAAAGAAGTTCTTGGCAAAATTGCAAAAACTTCGATGCAAACAAAACTTGTGAAAAGAGACTCTTCTAATTTATCAGATATGGTTATCAAATCAATTCTTGCTGTTGCTGAAAGAGGAGATGATGGATACAAAGTCGATATAGATGATGTCAAGGTGGAAAAGAAGGCTGGTGGGTCCACAAGTGACTCCGTGCTGATAAAAGGAATAGTTCTTGACAAAGAAGTGGTTCATGGCGGCATGCCAAGAAGGATCGACAAGGCAAAAATTGCCCTAGTAAACACTGGCTTAGAAATAGACAAGACTGAGATGGATGCAAAGATAAACATCTCAAATCCACAACAGATGAAGTCCTTTTTGGATGAAGAAAACAAAATGATCAAAACAATGGTAGACAAGATAATTGCTTCTGGCGCTACCGTTCTGTTCTGTCAAAAAGGAATTGAGGATCTTGCTCAACATTTCCTTGCAAAGGCCGGTCTTTTGGCAGTTAGAAGAGTAAAGGAAAGCGACATGACAAAGCTTGCAAAGGCAACTGGAGCAAGAATTGTTACGAATCTTGACGACCTGTTTGAGAAAGACTTGGGCACATCAGAAATCGTAGAGGAAAGAAAAATCGAACAAGACAAGTGGGTCTTTATAGAAGGATGCAGACACCCCAAGTCTGTAACTATCTTACTACGCGGAGGATCTCAAAGAGTCGTTGATGAAGTTGAAAGATCAGTTCATGATGCTTTGATGGTCGTTAAAGACGTGTTAGAAAAACCATTAATTGTTGCAGGCGGGGGAGCACCTGAGACTTACGCTGCTACAAAGATACGATCGTGGTCAAAGTCACTTGAGGGACGAGAACAGCTTGCGGCAGAAAAGTTTTCAGAAGCACTTGAATCAATTCCTCTCACCTTAGCAGATAGTGCGGGAATGGATCCAATTGACACCATAACAAAGCTTCGTGCAAAACAACAGAAGGGTGACAGGTGGACTGGGATCGACGTCATGAATGCAAAAGTGGTAAACAT
>JBHIDF010000113.1:0-2393 GCA_046759945.1 Nitrosopumilaceae archaeon | reverse complement strand
GTGGCAATTTCGAGGTGTAGCACACCCATTCCTGATATAATAGTCTCCCCACTTTCCTCATTGATTTTTACAACAAGGTTAGGATCTTCAATCGTAATCTTTCGCAAAGCATCTACAAGTTTTGGCAAATCTTTTGGATGCTTCGGCTCAATTGCCATCTGAACAACTGGTTCTGAAACGTACTGGATTCCCTCAAAGACCGGAACATCAGATACACTTGAAAGGGTCTGACCCGCTCTTGCGTGCTGTAGTCCTAACAACGCTGGTATATTTCCAGCACCAAGCTCACTTACCATTTCTCGCTGGTTACCCATGAAAAAGTTGACAGACTGAATTCTTCCCTGCCTTTTAGTATCGATGATGTTGATCGTCTGTCCGTCTTTCAGCGTTCCCGAAAATAACCTTCCAATAGCGACTGGTCCGGCCGCTGGATCAACTGACATGTTGACAATCATCATTACTGCCGGACCATTATCATCACAATTCAGAATGGCCTTGCCAATATCAGATTCCAAATCACCTTTCCATATTTTTGGAATTCTGTATTTTTGTGCCACAACAGGTGGAGGATGATGTTTTACAACCATACCCAAGACTGCTTCATGCAGGGGAACTTTTTCAGAAAGAGCTTTTACATCTCCACTATCTTGATAGGCCTCAAAGATGTCTTTGAATGTGATTCCTTTTGCCTTCATAATATCTGCATTAAAGCCCCATCTGTCCTTTGCAGATCCAAACGAAACGGTACCGTCCTGAATAGTTACCTTCCACTTGTCCTTGTATTCAGGTTCTGCGTAGGTATCAACCAAATTATTAAAGTCAGATATAATCTTGGCAAGCCATTCTTGCATCTTCTCTGGTGTGAGCCTCAGCTCCTTGATGAGGCGGTCGATTTTATTGATATATAGAACAGGTCTAACTCTCTCCTCAAGGGCTTGCCTAGTCACAGTCTCAGTCTGGGTCATAATCCCCTCAACAGAATCGGACACTACAACTGCACCATCTATCGCACGAAGACTTCGAGTTACCCTCCCAGTAAAGTCAATGTGTCCAGGAGTATCGATCATGTTCATGACGTATTCTTTTCCATCTTTTTCGTAAAGCAACGTAACATTTGCTTGAACAATAGTCATTTGCCTATCTTGTTCGAGCTTCATTGAGTCCAGTGCTAGGGCTTGACCAGCTACAGAAGGAGATATGATTCCACTTGAGGCTAACAGGCTGTCACTCATTGTAGTCTTTCCGTGATCTACATGAGCAATTACTCCAAAATTTCTAATCTGATCTTTATTTTTAATTATCTTTAGTATCTGCTCAGTCGCCTTAAACTTCATAAACGCGATAAATTCCTTTTTGTGCAGCTATTAAACCTTATGAAGAGTTTACCAAAAATTTTGAAAATCAATAGATCATTGAAGAACTTGCGTTTCGAAGTTTTTTAGCTGTTACAAAATAACATTCATTGAGATTCTTTCGTTTTGCATGATAAAAGGCAACATACTCTATCACAAAGGTAAAAAACAAAGCCATTTCTAATTTATTTTTTGTAGGAGGCTGAATTCTGATCACTTTTAGTCCACACTTCTTTAGATGTTCCAGTAACTTTGTGTTGTGTGAATTTTTTTCCTCAAATATAATGATAGTGTCCCCTCGGTTTGTAGAAAATAATCCCATGTGAGAAAACTGTTCTATCCTTTCATAATGAGCATCCAAGCCTAGAATTTCATACAGCTTTGCGGCACCGAACATCGCAATAGGAAATGTATACAAATTTCCCAAAAGAAATATTCTTGAGCTAAGACGTATTCCTGTAGCCACTTTCTGTGCTTTAGCTAACATCTTAGCTGCATTTTTTATCTTAACTTTAGAAACAAGTGAGATACATGTTAGAGCGCTTGCTACAAAGCTGATGCTTCCTGAGGTGAAAATACCAGAATTTTTGTATCGAAGAACTATTGTTTTCTTACAAGTTTTTGCTAACTTGCTTTTAGGATTTGAGGTAACAGCAATAGTCATTTGAGCTTTCCTTGCAAGTTTTATGTTCGATAAAGTATTACCCGAAATTGAAATCAAGTACAGCTCTTTTCCTCTCACAATTCTTTTGTTTTTCAAGAGATCTAGTGGATCAAAGGCTCTAACCCTAAAATCTGAGAATGCCTCACAAAGTAACGCTGCCGCAAACGAATCCCCCGTTCCGCAAATTATGGTTCTCTTCTGTCTGGAGATTGAAATAGGTTTGAAGGGAATGAAATTCTCTATGAACTTTGTTTGAAATTCAATATCCTTCTTAAACGCGGAAATTGTTGTCATGATTATCTCATAGAATTATCGTTATTATTAATCGATAAGCCATTCCTAGTTTCATCTCGTCGTTGATTTTTATAATAGAGTCA
>JBHIDF010000112.1:0-2412 GCA_046759945.1 Nitrosopumilaceae archaeon | reverse complement strand
TAGAATCAACTGAGCCAGAAAACTCTGAGGAATCTGTTCCAACAGAAGATGTTCCTGCAACCTTCGACGTTTTCTATTCTTGCATGCGATGCGGCACAAAAGTAAGCCAAACCGAACTTTCAAGACTTCCCGAAATAAAATGCATTTGTGGATTTCGAGTGTTTAATAAGGATAGACCTCCAATAGTAAAGACGGTAAAGACTCTCTAGTCCTTATTCACATTGAAAGAATGATATCTCTGCAGATGGGTACGCATCTGTTCCATGCTTGAGAAGAACTGATTGCACTCCTGACAATCGTATAAGGGATCTCCGTGCACTACTTGTTCATGTTGCATGAGCTCTTCTCGTTGCCTGAATTTTTTGCGGCATTTTCCGCATTCGAATTTTTTAAAAAACCACATGACACTATCCTACTTTGGCTTTTTGCGTATCCCAACAATTCTTGCATAACTTCCCAACTATTTTCCAATTGGTTTTGGGATTATATCTAAAAAAGCCAAGCTTAGTTCCGCATACACTACAATAATCTTTTAATTTGTTAAACTCCTCTTCTTTTTTATCAAAACAATTCTTGCAAAGAAGTCCTTTCATTTCCCACTGCCATCTAGGTTCCCACAAATCAGGAACCTTTTTCTCAATTCCACAAATAATACATTTTTGCTTAATGCCTGCCTCGTAATATTCTTGCATTTTGTTCAAGTAGCAATCTCCGCAAAGAGGACCTTCTATTTGCCACTCACGCTTTGGCTTGTGTTTATGAGAAATTTGTTTATTACACAGGGTACAAAATGATGGTTTTCGTTTGAACACTACCACTCATTTAGTATCACCTTGTCACATAAAAAAAGTAATTCTTATTTAGTTATACGTCTTCAAGTAATTTTTCCAAAACCTGACTTGTGTTTAACATTCCATTTCGTTTTGCAAGTTCTTCGATTTTTTTGAACTGTTCGGGAGTTAAGCACACCGGAATTGAAGGCTTTTCCATAGATTAGTTTCATATCTTTATCTAATATCCTTTGCGGAATTTGGTATTGTCAACCAAGTTTGATCTTACATCTGTAAAAAATCGGTTGATATATGCCGTTATCAAAAGTGATAATTGTTGACAAAGAAGAAACAAATTCTTGTGGTTGGGAACAACGAGGATAGTTCCACGCCAGAACTAGAAAAGGTAGCGTATGAAACAGGTGTTGAAGTAGCAAAATCTGGTTGTGTTCTGATGAGCGGTGGTCTTGGCGGTGTTATGCAGGCTGCATGCCACGGTGCACATGACGCCGGTGGTCTCACAGTTGGAATCATCCCGCAAAATGAACCATCGTACGCAAATGAATATTGTGACATTGTAATACCAAGTGGCTTGGGCATGACACGAGATTTTCTTACAGCCCTTTCAGCTGACGGTGTCATAATAATTGGAGGGGGTTCAGGAACACTTTCTGAAGTATGTGCAGCATATATGCACAAAAAACCAATTGCTGCAATAACTGAGACTGGGGGCACAGCGGAAAAATACACAGATCAATATCTAGACAATAGAAAGTACGTCAAGATAGTTGGAGTCGATTCTCCAAAACAGGCTGTTAGATATATCTTAGAACAAATTACTTCATAGACTCAAGCAGTGGATCTGGTTCGTAAAAATCTCCATGCTTTTTTGCCAGTTCTTTCAGCTCAGTAACTATGTTTGAAATGCCAAACTCTTTTCCAGTTTCAAAAATAGGCTTCTTGATACCCATTCCAAGTCGTAACGCTTTCTCAATTTCTGGAATATCACTTACCTTGTTAGTAACAAGCCACGCGGCATTGTTCAAGAGTTTTGCAACGAGTTGTATGGGATTGAACTTGTTAGCTAGTTCTTCTGATAAGGCAATTCTTTGATACTTGTCGTCAGAATATTCATAAAATCCGGATCCTGATTTTTGTCCGAATTTTTTCTGGTTATAGAATTCCTCAATTTTTGGATGAGGATTGATAACCTTTTTGTCTCTTGAATGCATTTCGATAGTTGATTTATGAATCACGTCTAAACCCGTAAAGTCTGCAAGCTCAAATATTCCCATGGGAAATCCAAGCTTGAACTTTACAGCAGAATCGACTTCAGTCAATGAAAGACCTTGTCTATCCATTACCCACGCTGCCTCATGAACCAACGGAATGAATATTCTGTTTACTACAAAGCCGGGAACGTCTTTCTTACAAAGAACCGGCTCCTTTTTGAGTGACTTCACAAAATCTAGCATAACATCCGTCGTTTCTTTTAAAGTCTGCTCTCCTGGAATCACCTCTACTAGCTTCATGATTTGCGGAGGGTTGAAAAAGTGAACCCCGATAAATCTTTCAGGTCTTTTTGTTGTTTTGGCGACTTCTGTGATAGGTAGCGTGCTTGTGTTTGTGGCAAACATGATGT
>JBHIDF010000111.1:0-2423 GCA_046759945.1 Nitrosopumilaceae archaeon | reverse complement strand
TGATAATTGTTTTAGAAGGTTTTGATCAGGCAGGAAAAAAAACTCAATCCAAACTGTTAGCTGAAGCACTTCGTGCTAAGAAGAAGAAGTGTAAAACATTCAATTTTCCAGATTATTCGACTCCTTTCGGAAAGGAGATCAAGCGATACCTTAATGGAAAGAGAAAATTTTCACCACAAGTGATCCATTGTCTTCTGGCCGCAAACAGATGGGAAAAGCTAGGTGAAATAAAAGATGCTATTTCAAAAAATTACGTGTTGATAATGAATAGGTATTATCAGTCAAACTTAGTATACGGAACAGTGACTGGTCTTGACAGAAGATGGCTTGCAAACTTGGATGCCGGTCTTCCGAAAGCAGATCTGGTAATTGTTCTTGACATACCTGCTAAAGATTCCTTTAATCGCAAAAGAAACAGACGTGATAGGTTTGAGAAGAACAAAGAGCATGCAAGAAAAATAGTCAGGACATACAAAAAACTAACGAAGGAGTTTGGATGGAAAAAAGTGGATGCTTCTGGAACTAAGCGAGAGGTTCACGAGTCCATAATGAAACTGGTATCGAAAAAACTACAACTGAAAAAATGACAAAAAAATATCTCGATGTAATCGATCCAATTCATGATTTTATTAGGATATACGATCCAGAACTCAAAATAGTAGACACCTCTATCTTCCAACGATTACGTCGGATAAGACAACTAGCTGGTGCACATCTAACCTATCCCGGTGCCCAACATACTCGATTTGAACATTCACTTGGTGTTATGCACATTGCCGGACAGGCCGGAAAGGTTCTACATGACAAGGGCTTTTTGAGCTTAGATGATGTCCCGACCCTCCGTTTAGGAGCACTTTTGCATGATATAGGACATGGACCATTTTCCCATCTTTTTGAAGAAGTTCTCCAAAAGAAAAAGAAGATTTCCCACGAAGACATAGGTAAGCAACTTGTGCTAAAGACAGAGATTGGCGATTTAATATCAGATGCTGGATTTGACAAAAAATTTCTTGCCTTGCTTGCCTTCGGGAACTCAAAATTTCAATTCATGAACGAGATTATATCTGGTATATTGAGTGCTGACGTAATGGATTACCTCCCACGAGATGGCTATTTTACAGGAGCAGAACACGCTAAAATCGACTTTAAAAGACTTACTCAATCACTTGATGTGTATCAAAAAAAACTTTCACTTGATAGATCTGCACTCTATTCTTTCGAATCTATGATGATTTCGCGGTATCAAATGTTTAAGGCCGTATACTTCCACAAAACCGTCCGTTCTGCTGAGGTTATGCTTCATGAATCAATGAACCTTGCAGACGATGAACTTGGATTCACGTCGTTTACTGTGGATGAGTACCCTCAATTAACAGACGAGTTCGTAATATCCAAATTACTTGAACTATCATCTAGCTCTCCAGAATTAAGAAGAGCAAAAAGACTTGCAAGAGATTATCAGGAGCGTAAGTTGTTAAAATGTGTCTTTGAAAAAATATACTCGTCCAATGATAAGCACGCTGTTACTAAGACACCGGAGATAAAAAAAGAAATTTCAAAAAAATCTGGTACAGATGAATCAGAAATTTTTGTAGATAGCTTAGTAACTCCATCAATTCCACTGTCTCCATCGAAAAAAGAATCACAATCAATCATACTGATAGCTAAAAGAGGTTCACATACAACGGAGGCATACCAGCTTCCAATCTCTAAGATTCCACTAGTATCAGCAATGTCCGGATTTATGGACATACTGCGAGTTTATACCTCACAAAAAAACAGAAAAAAAGTTGAAATTGCAGCACAAACCATTTTGGGTAAAAGAAAACCATGAAAAAAAGAATAGTTATCAAGTTATCAGGCAAAATTTTCAGCTCGGATAATTCAAAGATTCTAAAGGATTATGCAGCATTTCTAGTTAGGATAAGCAAGAACTACCAACCTGTAGTTGTTGCGGGTGGGGGAAAAATTGCTAGACACTATATATCCCACGCCAGATCATCTGGAGTTGACGAGTCTACTCTTGACGAACTTGGTATAGATGTGTCGAGACTAAATGCAAAGCTCTTGATATACTCATTACACAGCAGGGCATACCCACATCCCCCGATCACCCTAAAAGAAGTTCAACATGCTGTAGATAGTGAATTGATAGTCGTAACGGGAGGGCTACATCCAGGTCAAAGCACAAACGCAACGGCAGCCCTCATTGCAGAGAAGATCCACGCTTCTGTCTTTTTTAATGCAACAGATGTCAACGGCATTTACGATTCGGATCCTAAAAAGAATAAAAAAGCCAAATTATTCAAGCGCATTGAATTGAGAAATCTTCGTAAACTTCTGGTGCACCAAGAATCGCTCGCCGGCAGCTATGATTTAATGGATATAGTTGCACTGAAGGTAATTGAAAGATCTAAAATTAA
>JBHIDF010000110.1:0-2426 GCA_046759945.1 Nitrosopumilaceae archaeon | reverse complement strand
CATTGTTAAAAATTATGTAAGTCATGTCTACGTCTCTTCTTCCGGCAGCAACAAAATGTCCAGCTCCTATTCCTAGACCATCACCATCTCCTCCAACTGCAATGATATTCAGTTCAGGATTTGCAATTTTTGCGCCCTGTGCAAACGTCAAAACACGGCCGTGTAACGTGTGAACACCATACACATTTATGAAATGAGAAGTTTTTCCGGAACAACCTATTCCTGAAAATATCGCAGCCTTATGCCTTGGTATCTGCATATCTGCAAGTGCCATCTGTACTGCGTTAACAATTCCAAAATCTCCGCATCCCGGACACCAATCATTGTGTACTTCAGTCTTGTAATCTGATAACTTAAGCTCCATACATTAACACCTGTTTTTCCTCTGCCTTGTCTTCAAGAATTTTCTTAAGTGATTCATAGATTTCTGTGCTAGTCATGGGCCTGCCGGTATATTTTAAGATGTAATAGTCTACTTTTCTGTTCAGATAAGTATTGAGCAAGGAGCCTAACTGGGCAGATTGATTAGCTTCTACATTAATTATGGTCTTGACGTCCTTTAGCAAGAGCTTGACGTAATCAGTTGGAAATGGCTGCAAAAGTTTTATCTGAACAAATCCAATCTCATGTCCCTCTTTTTTGAGCATATCAATGGCATCTAGTATGGGTCCCTTAGTGGAACCCCAGCTTACCACACAAAAGTCTGCGGCGCCAAAACTAACCGCCTTATCTTCTTCAGGCATCGTATTTAGAATCAAGTCTAGCTTTGAAGCACGTTTGTCCATCTTTTTCCTTCTGTTTACTGGATCTTCTGAGATGTGGCCTCTCTCATCGCTTTCGTCTCCAGTATTCCAAAAAATTCCATTTTCAAGTCCTAGCTTTGACCTAGGAGAAATTCCGTCTTTAGTAAACTCGAATCTTTTGTAATCGTCCTTGTCTACTTTTTCAAGCAGTTTGCCTCTTTCTATCTGTATTTTACCAGGATCAAATCTCCCACATGTTGAAACTGTGCTTGCAAGAAATTTGTCCATCATGTGAATTACAGGAAGTTGATAAACTTCTGCAAAGTTGAAACATTTTGTGGTATCATAAAAGCTCTCTTCTATATCTCCCGATGCGTAAACAATCCTTGAAAATTCACCATGTCCTGCGTGTATTGCAAACATCAGGTCATCCTGACCATGTCTAGTAGGCAAGCCGGTTGCTGGGCCGCTTCGTTGGTATAATGTGATAACAATCGGAACCTCATTGATCCCAGCCCATCCCAAAGATTCTACCATGAGAGAAAACCCAGGTCCTGATGTGCTTGTTGAGGAGCGAGTTCCTGTAAGGGAAGCCCCAATCATCATCCCGATTGCAGAAATTTCATCTTCGGTTTGCACTACAATGGTGGAACCGGGCCTATGACCCTCTACTTCTAACACGTCATTCGATTCCAAGAAAACACTTTCGTCAGAGGCAGGTGTAATAGGGTAATAGGACTGGAACCTGCAACCACAAGCAATCTTCGCAAGTGCCGTTGCCTGAAATCCTTGAACTAACATGGTATGGGGCTCTTTAGAAACAGGTGGAAGAGAGTAGCCAAATTTAGGAAACTTGGCTGTTGCGTAATTATACGCATAGTTTGCAGCCTGCTTGTTAAGCTCTGCGATTTTTGGTTTTTTTGAAAAGATGGATTCAACTGATTGTAAAAGAGTTTCAGGAGGCATACCCAATAGACCCAACGATGCGGAGACCGAAAGTACGTTAAACATTCTGAACATTGTTTTTAGTTTTGGATTCTTCGTTTCTTCTGCCAGGTTTGAAAGAAGATTCTTAAAAGATATTGGGTAGAGTTTTACTCCTCGTCCTTTACATGTATTTAAAATTCCTTGGACAGTGAATTCCTCACCCTTGGATGAAAGAAACTTGTGTAATCTAGATTTAAAATCTTGATCTAAGGGAGGGACTTCATCGGTTGTGGTGGATGCGAGATCCGATTCGTATATTATTGCACCACCAACGACTACTTCATCTGCATGCCTAAAGATAGTCTCGGCATCAAATGCTGCCATTAAGGTTGCACCGCTAACGTTTGATCTTATTTTTTTGTCAGCTACCCTAACTGCAAAATAGCTATGATCACCTTTGATATTTGAATAGTATTCTCTTTTTCCAAAGATTTGATAACCCATCGCAGCACAGGCACGCGAAAAAATATTTGCGGCAGATTCTACACCACTGCCTTGTGGGCCACCAATTAGCCACGTTATATCTGTAATTCCCACGAGAAAATTGATTCTTGATTAAATATTAACAATACGATGTGAAAGGAACTGTCTAACCGCCAGTGGCGACGTCACCAATCGCACATTCGCACTTGTCTCTTTCACCACAATAAGGACATACACATACACATTTTTCTATAGAATTTCCACATTCAACAC
>JBHIDF010000109.1:0-2463 GCA_046759945.1 Nitrosopumilaceae archaeon | reverse complement strand
CCAAGCACTAACAGTGATACCGTCAACCATCACTTCACTTCCTGCATTGAATCCGAACCAGCCAAACCAGAGTATGGAAGCACCCAATACAACCATCGGAACGTTGTGTGGCTCCATTGGAACCTTTCCGTATCCTAGTCTTCTGCCCAGAACCAATGCTCCTGCAAGTGCAGAGAATCCGGATGTAATGTGTACAACAGTACCTCCTGCAAAGTCTAATCCATAGCTAGGTGACAAGTTAGGATCAAGGTCTAGATTTCCAATGAATCCTCCGCCCCAGACCCAGTGAGCTACGGGGTCGTAGACGAATGTTGCCCAAAGAAGTATGAATATTACGAACGCACTGAATTTCATTCTGTCAACCAATCCACCAACAATTAGTGCTGGTGTGATGATTGCGAATGTTGCCTGGAACATTACGAACATTTGATGTGGTACTGTTCCTGGCCAGCCTACGCTACATTCTTCTACTTCGGGGAATACTTGCATCTGATATGCTGCAGACCAAGTATCAGTACACAGTCCTAGCTCACCCAAAGGTGCATAGTGTGAAACTTGATTGAGGCCAACATACTGCAGGCTTCCCATATGCATGTTTATGTCGCTGTCATTTGGTCCGAAAGCTAAGGAATATCCCCATGCAATCCATTGGAACGAAATCAGTCCAATGACGATAAAGGTCATTCCGACTGCGTTGGTTGCGTTCTTTGATCGTGCAAGTCCACCATAGAGGAAACATACACCTGGTGTCATGAAGAGTACAAGTGCAGACGCGGCGAGTATCCATGCTGTATCTCCTGTATCAATTCTACAGGGCAAGAAACCGCCTTCGCCATCAGGATACCAACACTCGTTTGGATTACCTGTGTAGATTCCGGCCTCTCCTTTAACATAAGCATCCATTCCATCAGTTGTTTGTTGAGCAAATGCTTGACTTAGAGTTGTAGTTGAAGTTATTGCTACTACTGCTACAAGCAATAAAGCATACTTACGGTTCTTCGTTGTCATTAGGTGTTGGAAAAGATAGTGATTATTTAAGGATTGAGATATCTTAGGTATAAAAAGTGTAAATTGTTATATTCACGTGTCTAATGATAATATCATAATATGAAATTCCTATGTTATATTTTATTTGTATTCAGATTCTCTTGCTCAAAATACCTAGGATGTAATAATGTGTCCAAATATCCTAATTTTCCAACCGAAAATTTTTCGAGATATCCATGAAATCAAAAAAAGTAAATCCAGTACTATCTATTTTTGAGACATTCAAAACAAAACCTACCGAACTTACCGGGGAGGCAGTACGTCAGAGAGGCATTATCACTCATTTAGCCACCGAATCGAATGCAGCCATGAAGACAAGAACCTCAATATCTCAGAAATTAGCAGAGAAGAATGGAGTAGAATGGAAAAACGTCTACTCTGGTATTTTCATAGATCTTGATGAAATACTTGTTCCATTAAGACTAGTTGAAGAAGCGGGAAGGTTACCACTAAAACGTGGTCCCAAGGCTCTTCAAGAAAAGGGAGTGCCACATTACAAACTCACCCAAACAGGTTTGCTAGTAGCTGTAACACTCGATGAAATTCCTGACAGAGAAAAAATCATAACGCAATTTATCGAAAAAAATGTTACAGACAATGACCTTAAAACTACAATGCTTAAACTCCTCCATGTTGGTCCTCGCTTCGTACTTTACTTATTGAGAAAGTATGTGGAGGGATACTGCAAGGGAAAAATAACTACCCTCATTCCATTGGATCCAGCAAATCTAAGGAAGGTTATAGATGAGTCTGTAATAATTCAAAGAGAGTTTTTAGAAGGTTTCTCTAGCTCATCAAAGACAGATAAAGGAAAAATAATCAGTTTCCTCAAAAGCATTACTTCATAATAATTATTCAATCACAAGCTCCGTGAAACCTTTCGGTTAATCAACTGAAAGGATTCACCAAACATTAAAATCCTCAAACCTGAAGTCTAAGAGAATTGGGTACTGGTGGTCCTCAAAAAGTATTTTCTTCTGTAAAGTCGTTTAGCGGACGTGGAAAATTACTCTCAAAGAACGAACTTCAAACCTTGGCTGAGTCAAGAGATCTAGACGAGCTGGTAACAAGAATAAAAAATACGACTTATGGTGATTCCATCTCAAAGCTTACAGCCCCCTTTACCGCAGAAAAAATAGAAGCTCTTTTAAGGAGTCATCTTGCGGACGTCCACTATTCTCTTACTAAGTCTGTTGGTGGGTCTCCTCTCTTAAACGCATATTATCTCAAGTTCTTGATTTGGAATCTAAAACTGATATTCAAAGGAAAAGTTTTAGGTAGACCGTATGAGGAAATCGAATCCCGGGTAAATCTGCATGCCGAAGAACTAATCGGACGACGTGACATAATAGTGAAGGCCCTTGTTGCGAAAGATATCGAGGAAGCTGTATCAAGTCTAGCTTCAAGCGAATTTGG
>JBHIDF010000108.1:0-2515 GCA_046759945.1 Nitrosopumilaceae archaeon | reverse complement strand
ATCTCCAACTTTCTTAGTAATTTGTAGAGACAATAAGATCGGTAGAAAATCTTTTTCGTACAATTTAAACCATAAGTAGATTTATTTTCTGAACTTATTGCAAATTAATTGTGGTAATCTTACCAATTGATAGTGGTCGATACGGAACAAAAGAAATGAGAGATATTTTTGATGATCAGAAAAAAATCGATTATCAACTCGAGATTGAAGGAGTCGTAGCACAATCACAAGCAGAGATTGGTATGATTCCAAAAGATGTTGCAAAAAAGATATTCAAGGCTGCAACTTCTGGCAAGATTACTCCGAAGAGAATCAAGCAGTTGGAGAAAAAAAGTGATCATGATACTGCTGCACTGGTAGAGGCACTAAGTAAAATTTGCAAACCCAATGCAAAGCCATGGGTACACTACGGTCTTACTAGTAACGATCTGGTAGACACGAGTAACTCCATGCAAATGAGAGATGCTCTATCAATTATAGAATCAAAGGTTGCACGACTTGCAATGATTCTTGCAAAATTGGCAGTAAAATACAAAAATATCCATGCGGTAGGAAGAACCCACGGACAACACACCAGCATAATATCGTTTGGTCTAAAGTTTGCAAACTGGGCTTCTGAGATGGCAGAGCACCTGAAGAGAATTGAAGAAAGTAGAAAGAGGATTTTGATTTGCAAAACGCTAGGTGTAGTGGGTACCGGCTCACTAATGGGAAAAAAAGCACTTGAGGTTCAAAAAAGAGTCGCAAAGAAATTATCACTTTATCCTGCTGAAGTTACTACACAGGTTGTGCCGAGAGAAAGGTATGCAGAGTACGTTTTTTTCATCGCACTCATTGGCTCTACGCTAGAAAAGATTGCAATTGAAATTAGAAATCTTCAGCGAACAGAGATTGGTGAGGTTCAAGAACCATTCAAGAAAGGCCAGATGGGAAGCAGTGCGGTGCCAGTAAAGAGAAATCCAATAAAGAGTGAGCGTGTTACATCACTGTCAAAAATTCTCCGGAGCCAAATCAATACGTCATTTGAAAACATTCCTCTTTGGCATGAAAGAGACCTCTCCAATTCGGCAAATGAAAGATTTACCCTTCCAATGAGTTCTATCCTGCTTGATGAAATGCTAGAAGCGATGGCAAAGGTTCTTACAAATTTACATGTCAGTAAGAAGGCGATTGAAAAAAATTTGAAAATAACGAAGGGTCAAATTTTTGCAGAATTTGTGCTTGATGCACTCATCAAAAAAGGAGTACCTAGGTTCAAAGCATACAGAGACATTCAGCGAGTGGCATTTGCAGCTTCTAATGCTGAAATAGAATTTTCAGAAGCCGTGAAAAAAAACAAGTCAATATCCGCACATCTTACACCAAAAGAGATAAAACAAATTTTTGTACCGGCAAACCGTCTTGGCGCATCAGTGGCAATTATCAACAACGTGTACAAATCAGTTCAGAAAACTTGTAAAAGACTTACCTAGACTTCATTAGTGTTTTGTGAATAAGAGAACCATACTGCAGCGCTTTTTTTCTTTTGAATGCTGATTTCTCAGGAACGCCTACTGCAGCTGCAAGTTCCCTTACGACATGTTTTCTCATTAAGTCATTGGAATTTTTTATCTTAAGCTCTAAAGGAATTTTTTTTGCAAAATCTATGAAGTCTTGTTCTAGAAAAGGTTGTACTATTTTCACACTAAATTCTGATACCACATTATTTACCGCTTTCATCATGTTTTTCTCATTTTCAAGTTTTGATTCCATCAATTGCATGACTTTTTCTTTCCCCTCTCCTATGGCATCTCTATAGGCATCATATCCACAAAAGAGCTCATCAATGCCGTTGGCAGTCAAGACAGTTTGTAAACCGAGTCTTTTAGCTAATTTTGCGACATAATAGAATGCAATACAGTTTTCGTTCCAAGACAGATTATCGGTGTTGACAACCTTGTTGACCTTATCCAGCACGTAATCAAACGTGTTGGAATCAATCTCTTCGATTTGATGAGAAAGCTCAAACAGTTTTCCGATTTCTTTTGAAAATTCTATATCATGAGATTCGGAAAATCCGATCGTTAGCAGAGTCACATCATATCCTGCATCCACGGATAATTTTGCAAGTAATGAACTATCTACTCCCCCTGAAAAAGCTAAGCCAATTTTTTTGTCAGGGACAGATGTCTTTATTGACTGAATCATTTTCTGAAGGAGTGCCTTCTTGATATCTTCCATAATAATACTGTAAAACGAGGTTCTAATTGGGTTCCGGTTATGTATTAATTTAGCAGAAAATTATCAGAAACATGGGTCTAACAAAGCTATCAAAAGAAGAAATCGAGAGAGAATTATCCAATTTGCCTGGTTGGAGCATGGCAAATGGGAAGCTGCACAAGCAATTTGTCTTTAAGAATTTTATCGAGGCTTTTTCGTTTATGACTACTGCCGCTTTGCACATAGAAAAGATGAATCACCATCCAGAATGGTTCAATGTCTACAACAAGTTGACAGTAGATTTAATGACACATGA
>JBHIDF010000107.1:0-2585 GCA_046759945.1 Nitrosopumilaceae archaeon | reverse complement strand
CTGAGCTACATTGGCACGAAGTTAAGGGAAAGTTCGGTCGATTAAAAAGTTATCAAATATCTGAAACTCTTCAAACATGCTCAACACTTTTTCTATTAATGTTTAATAGTGGTTCATATGGTCCAACGTGCATGGGCCGTATCACTCGAGAAAAACAAAAAATTCTAGCAGTCATCTTTCTTGGAGCCGGAGCTTGGGGTATTGGAATTAGTTATATGATGCCACAATTTGGTGACACAAGTCTTTACGTTACACTATTGGGCGTGATCAATCTAAGTCTAGGAGGAATTGTTGGCTATTACTATTTGACGAGAGTTCCAGTAAAGTCACGCAAACGAAAGAAGTAATGTAATTACAACCAGAATGTTAGTCGCAAAGTGCATCGCATAAGAGTGCTTGACACCGCGTCTGTCGTATACATACTTGAACAAAAATCCAATCGGCAACAGCATCAATGCCATGTGCACCTTGATTCCCATCGCGATGTGTGCAAGCGCCCAAACGATTACCATCTTCTTTGATCTTCTGAAATAAAACTCCTCAACGTAATTGATGTGAATAAACATGTACAACAAAATTGGAATGAAAGGTACTATTCCCCAAAATCCTTCCTCTACCATAGGTCCAAATGCGATGTTATAGCCAAGCCAACTCCAGTTAAGTATCGGTATCGATTCAGCGTATTCAGCAAAGAAAAGGACGTAAACGATGATGACACCAAAGGAAATTGGGGCGTATACAATCGATTTTAGTCCTTGACGTAGGTCCGAGAGTCTCTTTTTGGTCTCCTTGATCAGCAAAAGAGAGACGCCAACTGTCAGTATGTAGTATCCAATGGTAAACAGGTCTGACTGTAGTATAGAGGCAAATGTCAAAAAAGCCACAAAATACTGGATGAGATCTATCACGAAAAAGAATAATCAACAGAAAATATACATCTTTTTGGATCCAAAATCATCTTATTTCTCTACGCCGATATAGTTACATGCAAGAAGGAGACGTCGCGCCTGATTTTGAGCTCACCGCAAATGACGGCAGCGCCATCAGGCTGAGTTCATACAAGGGCCAGAAAAATGTCGTTTTATGCTTTTATCCAAAAAATCATCTCTTCGCATGTCCTTCAAAAAAAGTCTTCAAGATGGCCAAGAGCGTCATTTCCGCATATCCTAAAATTCTTGAAACCGGCTCGACCCTCTTTGCAATATCTGTAGACACGGTGGAGGAACAAAAAAAGTTCGTTGAAGATTACAAGGTTCCATACTTACATCTCAGTGATACGAAAAAGGGGGCGTGTAAAACCTACGCTGGTCTTAACTTGGCAGGGTTGGCAAAACGTTCTACTTTTATCGTAGATAAAGAGGGAAAGATCACAAAAATTTTCAGAAAAATAGATGTGGATTCGCACGGACAAGAGATTGCCGACCATCTGAAATCTTTGAACTAAATTTTCGAGCTTAAAACAAAATTTTTAAAGATCCAAAGTAGCTGGAAGTTTCGTGGTTGATCTTGTTGCAAAGAAATTGTTCTTGACTAGAGGCAAAGGCGTCCACGAGGATCGTCTTACGAGTTTTGAATATGCATTACGTGACGCGGGAATTGCAGGAACAAACCTGGTTCTAATTTCTAGTATATTTCCGCCTGGCGCTAAACTAATCCCAAAGGCCGAAGGCCTGAAATTGATCAAATCGGGCAGCATCTTATTTGCAATTTACACCAAGAATCAAACAAATGAACCGCACAGATTAATCGCTGCATCTATTGGTGTGGCCCAACCTTCTGATCCTCGAAGATATGGTTATCTTTCTGAATACGAATCGTTTGGTGAGACAGAAAAGGAAGCAGGTGATTATGCGGAAGACATTGCAGCACAAATGCTTGCATCGTCTTTGGGAATAAAATTTGATATCGACAAGAGCTGGGATGAAAAAAGACAGCAATGGAATATTTCAGGCCAGATCTATAAGACGAGAAACGCCACACAAACTGCCATAGGTGACAAAAAGCACCGTTGGACTACAGTCTTTGCCGCAGCCGTTTTGATACTATAGTTAAGCCTTCTTTCTATATCCTTTCAAGTAGTAGGCAACAACAACCGCTGATATAACCCCAATCGCAATTACAATAAATGATGACTCGTCAATGCCAGCAGCGGTGCTGGTGAAGGAATCCTCTTGTGATGATGGCTCCTCAAAAGATGTCAGCGTAACAACTAACTCATTTTTGTTCACCACAGTATCTGTTCCAAAAAGATACTTTCCTTCTATTTTTGTTCCCGAATCAGAATCAAAAAACCACCCCTTCTTTGTTAAATCACTTGGAATTTTTTCGCCACCTTTTTTGGTAATCGGCACTATATCGCTATTGACCGTGTCTACTTTGAGAGGCTCATTTGTCAAAATTACAAATTGAAATAGAGAGTTGACTGGGTAAAAACCACCAGAAAAGTAATCTGACTTTTCAAGTTTTTCTGTCTTTAAAAATTCAAGTGGGTCCAAAGATCTAATAGATTCTTCATTTACTGGAAATCTTGCAGATACTTTGAGATTGTGAAGGGACAAGCCATCTTGAGGAATGATGGTAAAGGT
>JBHIDF010000106.1:0-2633 GCA_046759945.1 Nitrosopumilaceae archaeon | reverse complement strand
AAAGGGGATTTGGTAAGCTATAGGATTGGTGATATCGTGCGTCAGGCAAGGCATGATTTAGAAGAAGGCTGTAGTGAGATTTGGCTGACGTCAACTGACAATGGTTGTTATGGTTTTGACATAGGAACAGACCTCCCACAGCTTGTAAATGCTGTAGGAGAAATCAAGGAAGATTTTATGATTCGTGTGGGCATGATGAATCCAATGTACATGGCAAGGATTAGAGATGGATTATTACGATCATTTGAGAACAACAAGGTCTTCAAGTTTCTTCATATTCCAGTACAAAGCGGAAGCGACAAAGTTCTAAAAGAGATGAAGAGAGGACATACCCATAAAGTATACAAAAACGCTGTCAATGCTTTTAGGAAAAAATTTGGAAGGTTTACAATCTCAACTGACATAATAGTTGGCTTCCCAACTGAGACAGAAAAGGACTTTTCAAAGACTTTGGAACTAATAAGGGAAACAAGACCCGACATAGTAAACCTCTCAAGATATAGTGCAAGGCCTGGAACGATGGCTGCTAAAATGGACCAACTAGATGTATCTGAAGTGAAAAAAAGAAGCAGGATCGTGTTCGAACTTGTAAACGAGATCGCACTTGAGAACAACCAAGAATGGATCGGTTGGAAAGGAGATGTTCTGTTTGATGAAATCTCAGATGGTACAATAAGGGGAAGGAACTTTGCTTACAAGTCTGTCATAGTCAAAGAGGATGTCAAGCTTGGAGAGAAAGTAGCTGTTGAGATCACAAAGGCTTCAACACATGGACTGTACGGTACAATCGCTAGCTAAAAATTTTTAGATCGATCTTTAGATCAAAACTAAGTAACTAGGTTTTTTATCCTTATTAGAAAACATATATCCTTGGAGTCTGAGGCAAAAGATCACATCCTTTTTGTTGGTTTAGGTGGCGCAGGATCTAGGCTTGCTCTTCAGGCAAAAGAGAAGTTAAATTCAGATTGCCTCTTGATCAGCCACGATTCAAAGGATCTTAACTCAGAATCTTCTAAAATTCTAATAAATACCGGTTCAGTGCTCAACCCCTCTTCGTATCTCATAAGGGGTCTCTCTCTAGGAACGATCGACAGCGTTTCTGAAAAAATCTCAGACTATTCTACTGTTGTCATAATAGCTAACCTAGCAGGAAAAGCTGGCACAGCACTAGCCCCACTAGTATCTCAAGCAGCAAAAGATCGTAGAAAGCATGTGATTTCATTTGCAATAATGCCATTCAAGTTTGAAAAGGAAAGGATCTTCCAGGCAGGCATTTCTCTCAAAAGATTGAGGGCAAATTCTGGCTGTACCATAGTAATAGATAATGATGCTCTGCTTGACAGCAATCCCGATCTTTCTCCAAATGCATGTTATCAGATAGCAAATAATGCTATTCTTGAGGTCATATCCTCGCTCAAGTCCTCTTCCATTCCTGATGACACAAACATACTTTCGACCAGCAAAAATGTACCAGATGTACAAACATCACTCAGAGACTCGATCAAAATGCTTTACGAAGATGCCCCACCAAACAGTGTTAAGAGAGCCATGCTATACGTGCTAGGTGGCAGAGATGTTCCAGTCGGAGTGCTAAATTCAATAACTAGTACCGTCCGCGGCATTTTCAACGATGATAGCACCGCTGTTAGCATGTCCGTCACTACATCTGATGAATCCAAAGTGATGATGTTGACATCAGTTCAGGGTGAAACAAGATTTGATTCCTATGATCCTCTCGGAATGATTCCCTCCGAAAACACCCTAGACTGGGATACCCCAGATTGCAGTATAGAGTGTGAACTCGACTTAGTTCAGTTAGAGTAAAAATCTAATCTTCCCAGATATCTAACTCTCGGTTTTTTTAGTATCAGTTTTGGTATTCTTTTTGCTATCAGCTTTAGTTGCTTTTTTCTTGGCTGGTTTTTGTGTAGGTTTTTCTTTTTGATCAGCCTTTTCTTTGGGCTTTGTTTTCGTTGGTTTAGGTTTCGCTTCAACTTTCTTCTCTGGCTTTTTCTTCTCGGGTTTTTCTGGCTTTTGGACAGTTTCAGGTTTTGCAATTTCCTTAGCTTCTTCTTTCTGGGCTGGTTCTTTTTCTTCAGGCTTTTCCGGTTTTTCTTTGACCTCCTCTTTTTTGGGAGTTACTTTTGGTTTTTCTTCGACTTTGGTTTTCTCTTCTTCCTCATACGTTGAAACTATGATGCGGCCGTCTTCGTCTTTTGTCATTTTGACTCTAATCTTTCTTGGTGGATGTCTTATTCCTCTGGCCCAAACTTGGTGACTAACTTCCTGGTCTATCTTTATCTGCTCAGTCTTCATGTGATGCCTAGCAAATTCTCTTATCATATTTACTGCTCTCTTTGCACGCTGGTTATTTGGAGAAAGCAATACTTTTCCTAGTGGAATAGTATAAACTCGTTCAACCTCTTCTTGGGACATCTATCCTACCTCAACATCAGTCTGTCTCCAAGCTCTTCGTTTTGGGTTTGTTCTCACTGTCCTCTTAGTTCTAAGTATAACCCATGCAGGTACTGAAGCCTTTTGTTTGAGTTTTTTCATCAATCTTTTCTTTCTTGGACCAGACTTTCTTGCAGCCACGAAAGTTCAGACAAGGCAAGCTCTTTTTAAATGAATCT
>JBHIDF010000105.1:0-2641 GCA_046759945.1 Nitrosopumilaceae archaeon | reverse complement strand
GCTCCAGCTTCTACAGGAGCACCTTCTTCTGGCGCACCAGGTTCACCAGGAGCTACACCTGGTGGGAGAATCTTTCCTCCTTTACGTACTCCTACCGCACCACCTTTACGTCCTGTGGTACGAGTTCGTTGACCTCTCACCTTCAATCCGAAGGTGTGACGAAAGCCACGCCAACTGTTAGTATTTTTTTCCCTTTCGATATCATTTCTAACGTTAAAATCAATATCAGAGGTGATTAGATGTAAATTATTTCCAGTTTCAAGATCCTTCCTTCTGTTTAGAAACCATGAAGGCATGTTAATTGAAGAAGGATTTTTTATAGCTCCTTCAATTGCTTGCACTTGGGAATCTGTCAGATAACCTATGTTACTATTCGGATCTATCTTTAGAATATTTAGAATAGCATTAGCAAGATTGAATCCTATTCCTTTCACTTGACTTATTCCAATTATTGTCTTCTTTTCTCCCGGAATATCATTTCCTGCAATTCTTATAATATGCTTATATTCTTGGGACGCCAAGCAAACAGAAATCTTTAGACACCCCGATAAAAACCATGCTAAGTCATTCTCTGACATTTTCTCAGAACCTAATTATATTTCAGAAAACAGGTAATATTTTAAATCGTAATGATGCTAAGACTATCCAATTGACAGATCTTAAAGAACTCGTAACACGAAGTTACACCTCTCATCCAAAATACACAGAGATTAGGGCAGGGCTTCCAGAGGATTATCAGCAGATCAAAACATTGAGAGATCTTTTGGAAATTAATTACAAGATTGTCGGTGTAAAAGAACAACTAAGGAAGAATCTCATTTCAAAGATGCAAAGAAACCAAGTAAAATATCCAGGAATTATTGGATTCGACCAGGACGTAATCCCGGCATTAGACAGGGCGATACTTTCTTGTCATGATATATTACTCATTGGTCAGATAGGGCAGGCGAAAACAAAAATTTCTGAAATAATATCAAAAAACCTCTTGTCTCCAATGCCCATCATTAAGAACAGTTTAACAAATGATTGTCCCATGGATTTACCTCAAGACGAATTGATTTCCCTTTTGGAGGACAGAGAACAGGCTAAACAAATTGCCCACTTTTATGTAAGTCCGGAAAGCAGTGAAAAAATTCGTAACGAAAAACTTGATACTCCGATAGAGTGGTTGGAAGGACATTACAGATACAGGTATGTTCTCGCTACACCTGATATCTCTGTTAAAGATCTGGTTGGTTACATTGACGCTGTGAAGGTTGCAAAGAGAGGAATTGAAATGTATAAAATTGAATCCTATTCTCCTGGTCAACTGATGCAAGCGAAACATGGCATATTTTGTATTGATGAACTCCCCGTGCTTGACCCAAGAAAACAAGTTGCGCTTTTATCCATCCTTCAAGAGGGCAAATTTACCACCGGTGCATATCCTGTCATTTTTGAGCCAAGAACCATGTTCTTTACAACGGCAAATCCAATTGATTATACTCACTCAGGGAAAATAATTGAACCACTGTATGACAGGCTAAAGAGTCACATTCATACCCATTATCCTACTTCCATCGAAGGTGAAATGTTAATCATAATGCAAGAAGCTAGTATTTCTAAATCCTTCATACCTGTCTTTATACTGAAAACGTTAGCAAGAATAGTTCAAAACACTCGAAAAAGTGACGAAATTAATCAAGAAAAAGGAATAAGCGTTAGGCTGGGTGTCCATGGTCTTGAGCTTCTGGTAGGTGAAGCGGAACGAACAAGAGCTCTATCCCACAAGATTTTGCCGGTTCCAAGACTATGTGACGTATTCTGCCTAGAACAGGTTGCAAAATTTGAGCTTACAGAAATTGATGACACCGAAGAAAATCGCAGCAAGGTGTTCAGAGATATAATTACAACATCGGTCAAGGAGACAGCAGTGGAATATCTTGATGGAATTGATCCTTCTATCTTCGAGGAAATAAAACGAGATTTCGTCGGAAAGACTTTTCACGTATCACAACAAGCTGTATGGAAAAATAGCCAACAAGAATCTTACAAAGATCAGCTCAGCAATCTCAAAACCATCGAAAAGTTGGTGAACTCCATTCTCCAAAAAATTCTTTTAGAACAAAAGGAATTTGAAAAAACAGCCAATCAGCATCAGATAAAATCTGAACCTTTAGCTAAACCAGATAGAACTGAGTCAGAACTTAAAGCGGCCATAACTGAAATTGTACTTGAAGGATTATGTTGTGTTCAACCTAAGATATTAGATAGAAGAGAAGCAAGTTATGTCTCAGCGTAAGACCATGAGCTTCGTCTATTTTACTCACAAGGAAACCAAATCCAGAGATTCAGATAATAAAATTCCAGAGGAAAAATTACAAAAGATTCTGCAAACCCTCACAAAACAAGCCTTAAAGGAAAAGAAATCATCCATGCAAGATCTTGAACGTATTTTACAAAATGCAGTAATGCAGTCTGCTATCGAAAAAAAACCACAGAATGGCTTAGAAGACATAAACGAAGCCTACGGAAAGGGAAATACCCCGATTACAAAATACCTGCAAGAGAAAGGTTACCTGAAAGAGGGGGAGAAATGGCTCACAAACAAAGGTTTTTTCGAAATAGGCGAAAAAATTCTCCAAGATGTTATGAAGGTACT
>JBHIDF010000104.1:0-2649 GCA_046759945.1 Nitrosopumilaceae archaeon | reverse complement strand
GATTGTTCTTCTACTTGATTTGCTGGGATAGTGAAAGTAAAAGTGGCACCACCAGTACTGTTATTTTTAGCTGAAATTTTACCACCATGTCCTTCTACAATTCCTTTACATATTGAAAGTCCAAGACCACTGCCACCCTTTTCCCTGGTGAGTGAAGAATCCACTTGGTAGAATTTTCTGAAAATTTTTCCGATTAATTCTGCCGGAACTCCAACCCCATTGTCTTTGACAGCAATTTTGATCGCTTTCGGAGAATTTACCACCAAGACCTCTATCTTGCCAGTCTTTGGTTTTACAGCTTTTAGGCTATTTTTTATCAAATTAGTAAGTACTTGAATTATCCGTTCGGGATCGTGTGGTATTGAAACATCTTTGGTGGCGTTGTGTGTAAGCTCAATACTATTTTCCTTTGCTTCTGGCATCATAGTTTCTAGGGCCTTTTCTATAGTAGTTTTTATGTTTGTCTTTTCTTTTTTCATACGAAGCTGACCCAGCTCTAGTTTTTGCGCATCGAGAAGATCGGTTATAAGTTGCAAAAGTGATCCCGAGCTTGATTTTATTATTTCTAGTCTTTCTTTTTGTTTGCCTGTGATGTCACCCAAGTGACCGCTCAACAAGAGGTCCGCATATCCTTGTATTGGCACAAGGGGAGTTTTTAGTTCGTGTGTGATCATCGCCAGGAATTCATCTTTTGCCTGATCCATCTTCCTCGCCTCTTCTTCTTTCTCACGTATTGTGGTTGACATTATGTTAAAGGTGTCGACAAGGTCGCCGACTTCATCTTTGGAAGAGTATTTAATTTTCTCACCATAAACACCTTCCTTTACTCTAGTTAAAGCAGAAGTTATAGTGGAAAGCGGACTCAATGAATGTCTTATAGTATACATCACGACAAAGAAAATACCGACGTCTATTACCAGCAGACCCCCCACAATATTTTGTCTTGAAGCAGCCTTTTCTTGTATTTGCCCATTCCATGAATCCAGCAAATTGTCTAAAGATGAGAATAAGACAAGGCGGTCACCACTTAAGTCACTCAATGCTTTTCCAAACTCGGTTGAAATTAGAGTCTTCGTTTCAATTGTCAATAATCTTAGTTCGATAGCTTCCCACAGAGGATCAAGTTGCCTTAATGCAGAAGAGTTCTCCCTTGGTATAGGCTCAAGATCCTCTGATCGTATGTCAAGGCCTGACAAGTCCAAATCGTCAAGTGGAATTTGCAATAATTTTCTTAAACCAACCTCAAACTTTATTCTGTTTTCATGAATGGTATCTCGGAGATCTCCCCCCTCACCAATCGAGATCAGAAGAGTATTAGATCCTATGGTATTTGCCAACTCTTGGAGTTCTGAGGCAATTTCTTTATGTCTTCTAAACTGTCTGTCAAGATCTGAAAGTTCTTTTATAACACTATCAGTAGTTAGCAACAATTCTCCATTTTTTCCTAAAACATAATTGAGTGAATTTTTTACTTGAGGATCAAAAACTGGTTCTACTTGAATTCTTTGAGCACTGACTTTGTACTGTAACCATGAATCATATGCGCCGTCAAAATCTTTTCTAATTGGATCTGGTACAGGGACTACGTTCTGTCCCCTTAGTGAACCACCAGTTCTTAGAGCGTCAAAAACGATATCAATTTCACTAGTTTCTTGTTTTAAATTTTCTCTGTCCTGTTCGTTGCCGCTTGCAATTGAACTTGCAAAACTCGATACGGTTTCAACTTTAACTTTAAGATCATTTGCACGAATAATGGTATATGATTCGTCAGTGCCTTCTTGCTGCGTGTAATAAAGTAATAATAGGTTAACCGAAGCAAGAGCTATTAGAATTGCTAACAGAAAGTAAGTTTTATTGATAATTTTCATTTGTGAATAAATAGTTACTAGAAGGTATAAAAACTACATGTAAAATAATTTAGATGACGAATCAATTGTCAGATAATTTTCTTCGAGTAGCAAAAGAGGAAGTTAAGGAAGAAATTGAAAGTGTGCAGAAAATTCTTAGTTCATGCAAAAACGATTCTGATATTTCTTTGAACGGAAATGCAATTGAGAAACATATGCACAAGATAAAGGGGCTTGCACCAATGATGAATCAAAATGATATAGGTGAAATATCTCAAATGATCGACAAAATATTGAAACACATAATTGAAAACGGCAAACTATCTGGAATTTATGAGATCTTGACAGAATCAAATTACACCATGAAACAACTCTTGGAAGGACCGCCTCCTAAGGATGTGGAAGAGGTGAAAAAGAGAATTAAGAATACTTTTCCAGACATTTTCGTCTAGTTTGCTTAAATAGAAATGTATTCTATTAGATTCTAAAACATGGCTCGAGTTATGATTGCAGACGATTCTGATGCGATTAGACTAGTGTTACAAGACATTCTTGCTATTGGAGAACACGAACTAGTAGCTGAGGCAAAGGATGGTGCTGAAACATTGGAAAAATTCTATGATGTAAAACCTGACGTACTATTATTGGATTTGGCCATGCCTAAAAAAGACGGATTGGCAGTGCTCAAAGATATCAAGGCAACTACCCCGGCGGCTAAGATAATCGTGATAACAGCAGCTGACAGCAGGAAAATAATTAATGAGTGCCTTGACGCGGGAGCTACCTCGTACATTTCAAAACC
>JBHIDF010000103.1:0-2649 GCA_046759945.1 Nitrosopumilaceae archaeon | reverse complement strand
TTCTGCATTCGTTAAATCAAACAGTCAGAAAATTTTCTAGTACAGATTTATAGAACAAATTGACGTTATGATGTTATGAAAGAGTTTGCCAACTGTGCCTACTGTGGAGATACAGTAGAGCTACCCTTTGAATGCAACTACTGCAAAGATCCGTTTTGCGCAGAACACAGACTGCCAGAAGATCATAGATGTGTTAAGCTGACACTGCTAAGAGCAAAAAAATTTGGTGAAAAAAAAGTAATAAGAGACAAAGGAGTCGGCCGACAAAGCTTTTTCAAGAAGCTTTTCGGGAAGTTTAAAGATTAGTAAATTGATTTTCCCGGTTTTAGTTTAGCTACTTTTGCTTGATAAAAGAGGGCTAAAGCTAAAACAAACAAGACAAGTGAGGTAATCCAGTGCGCCTCAATTACAGTCAGGTAAGCGATACCAAAGGCTACTGAGACACCTCCTTGAAGCAACAGTTTAACCCATGATACAAATTTGATAGCTCTGTATACTATCTCAATTAGGAACAAAGCTGCAACAGGATAGATAGCAAGTAACACGAATTCGAATGGTCCTACGTCCAAATGCGACATTTACTTACAAATCAAGAAATTGGTATAATTTTTAATCTTCCCACCTGACTTTGGTGGCAAGATTCTTTGAGATGAGGGTTTGAGCGTTCTCGTATGGTATAGTTCCCACATCTTCTGCTTCAAATGGTCCGTAAGTTTGCTGGTCTGATCCTTCCATTTGATCAATTGACTGAAGAAACCTGACTACCATAGGCTTTCTCTTGTGATTTTCTGATATCGATTCAAGCAGCTTTATTCTTCCGTTCAGAGTAGCTGATAAGATTAGTTCTCTCCTATCTTGCAATTCTGCCTCTGAATCAAGAATGTATTTCTCTTCATCTAAGAGATTGGTGTGATCACGATCCGCAGATTTTATCGCTTTTTCAATCCGTACCTTTAGAAGAAGTGACGTCATGTCTGTTATGATCTTTACAAGACCGTCCTTTACCTTCGCTTCTACCCCTTCATATCCTTCACTTTTCAGCTTGGTGACAAAGTTTCCAATACCAGTATAAAGATTCGGACCAACTTCCTGGATTGTATCATTTTCTACTTCGCGCAGTAACAAGTTATACAGATATCCTGAATCGATCTTTTTTATTTCTGACATTTGCTCACCCAACAATCCTTAAATGTTGGACCTCTTGTGTTTTGTTCAAGGTACAAAATTGCCATATAAAGTGATTGATGGGAAACCTATTCAACTTTCTTATTCGGCCGATGAAGTCTTCGCAAAGATCAAACATGAATCAATAAGGTTCATTGACTTGCAGTTCACGTCGCTGCTGGGAAGATTCCACCATACAACGATCCCAGCTGATACTTTCAGTCAAGACCAGATGACAGACGGCTTGCCAAAGTTAGATGGTTCTTCGATTGTAGGATTTACTGAGATCTCCGATTCCGATCTAATACTAAGGCCAGATCCGAAGACCTTTGTCATCATTCCATGGATGGAAGATGGTAAGACTGCAAGACTAATTGCTGATGTCTACTGGGGAGGTGGAAGAGGTAGGTTAGAAAGGGATCCTCGATACATTGCTCAGAAAGCAGAAAAGTACGTAAAGACTCAAGGTTTTGACTATAGTCTTTGGGGTCCTGAAATCGAGTTTTTCGTTTTTGATAAGGTTCAGTGGGATGTCCTAACCCCATACAAAGGTCAATCATATTCGATAGAGTCAGTAGAGGCGCCTTGGAGTCACGAAGGGACCGGATACCCGATGGGTCTTAAGGAAGGATACTATCCCAGTACCCCCTCTGATACACTAACGGACTTTAGAAATGAATGCGTTCACTGCCTAAATGATTCGTTTGGTATATTGTGCGATAATCACCACCACGAAGTTGCGACTGCTGGACAGTGTGAGATAGATATCATTTTTGATCACTTGACAAACACAGCAGATAGTGCTCAAAGCTACAAGTTTGTTGTAAGAAATATTGCACAAAAGTATGGCAAGGTGGCAACGATGATGCCAAAGCCAATCTCCATGGACTCTGGCTCCGGACTGCATACAAACGTAAGCATTTGGAAGAACGAGAAAAACATTTTTTACGATCCTGACGATCCAGATGAGATCAGTCAAACGGCCAGATACTTTTGTGGTGGTGTGATGAATCATGCAAGAGCACTAACTGCAATCACAAACCCGACTACAAACTCATATCACAGGTTGGTGCCAGGCTTTGAGGCCCCAGTTTACGTTGCATGGAGCCCAAGTAATAGGTCTGCAATAGTAAGAATTCCTCAACACTTTAAGGGGAAAAAATATGCAAAGGCAAAACGCATAGAGTATAGAGCTCCAGATCCTTCCTCGAACCCCTACCTTGTATTCTCAGCTGTGTTATCGGCAGGAATGGATGGTATCAAGAAGAAGATGGATGCGGGAAGTGCAGTCAAGGAAGACATTTACAAAATGACTAAGGCAGAACGCAAAAAGAGAGGGATCTCAGTTTTGCCTGCAAGTCTTGGCGAAGCTCTTGACTCACTTGAAAGTGACAGGAAGTTCCTTAACCCGATATTTTCAAACGAGGTAATTGATAAAATTATTGAGCTAGAAAGAAGGGATCAGCGGGAGATAGCAGCAAGACC
>JBHIDF010000102.1:0-2657 GCA_046759945.1 Nitrosopumilaceae archaeon | reverse complement strand
ACGAATAATGAAAGAGACTCGAGCTTGGCAAAAAGAAAGAATGGCTGCTTTTAGAGCAAAAGATAATGAGAAGATAGCAGAACTCAATAAAAAATCAACATACATGAACAAATTGAACATGGAGATGATGTCATCAAACATGAGACCAATGATGATCACCTTTATACCGTTAATTCTGATTTTTTACTTTGTACTTCCAGTCCTTTTTTCTTATACTGTAGCATTTTCGCCCATATCACTCAACATAATACCATGGGACTTCTTCGAGCTTACTTGCACAGCAGAAAAGGTAGCACTAGATGATGGAGTGTGTCAAGAAGAGAATGCACTCTACTTCTGGGCGTGGTACGTTCTTGCTTCTATCGCCTTCAGTGGCATAATAATGAAGCTTACAAAAACTTCAATGGATCTAAGCTAAGTTGAGTTGTTAAAATCTGTAATAATTTGTGGTCCTCCCGCAATAGGTAAAACCACTATAGCTAAGGGACTTGCAAAAGAATTTGGGTTAGAGTATCTTAGTGGAGGTGATGTTTTAAAGGAATTAGCAAAAGAACAGGGATTTTCTAGTGGGGGGGATGACTGGTGGGATACTTCAGATGGTATGAAATTTTTAAGCCAACGTACGACAAATCCAGAGTTTGACAAAAGGGTAGATGAAAAATTAAAGGAACTTTTCTTGAAAGGGAACGTGGTTATAACAAGTTACACAATGCCTTGGCTCGTAAAAGATGGAGTCCGGATCTGGCTAGCAGGTTCTCTAGAAAACAGTGCAAAAAGAATGATTTTACGAGACAATTTGTCTTTGGAAAAAGCCCTTGAAGTGGCAAAGCAAAGATACAATGAGAACAAAATTCTTTACAAGAAATTGTATGATTTTGATTTTGGTAATGATTTCTCAGTGTTTGATAAAGTCATAGACACAGATGAACTTGATTCTGATGAGGTCCTTTCCATTGCAAAAAAAGTGGTAAAAGATCTTTTTTGACATTAAAACAACTGCAAAATCTCAAGGTAATTGATCAAGACGTGACTGATGATCAATTTGGTACTCCCTATGACAAGAGAACAATAGAACAACTACTGAACTATGGTTTGATACTTTTGGACAAACCAAATGGTCCAACAAGTCACGAAATAGTAGCATGGGTAAAAAAAATTCTCAACATTTCAAAGGCTGGTCATAGCGGAACGTTAGACCCTATGGTCTCTGGAATCTTGCCTCTAGGTCTTGGTGAAGGCACTAAAGCACTTGGTATTTTGCTTTTAGGGTCAAAAGAATACCACGCGCTGGGAAGACTTCATTCCTTACCATCAAGTGAAAAACTAGAAAATGTCTTGAATCAATTTAGAGGAGAAATCTACCAAAAACCTCCTCAGCGGTCGTCAGTGTCACGAAAAACACGGACAAGAAAAATTTATGAGCTTGAATTAATCGAACAAAAAGAGCGGCTCCTACTCTTGCGTATATTGTGCGAATCTGGTACCTATGTCAGAAAATTATTCTATGATATTGGAGAAATATTGGGACCTGGCGCAACAATGATTGAACTGAGACGAACGCGTGTCAGTCAGTTCAGTGAAGAAAACAGTCTTGTCACTTTACATCATCTCGTTGATGCGTGTGCATTATGGAAAGAAAAAGGAGACGACACTAAACTGTTGAAACTAATCCTCCCAATTGAGCATGTACTCAGTGAGATAAAATCTGTTGTAATACGTGATTCAGCAGTTGATGCCTTATGTCATGGAGCCCAACTTGCGATTCCAGGAATTTTGAAAATATCACCTCGTATCTCAAAAGGTGATTTTGTTGGAATTTACACGCAAAAAGGAGAACTAGTTGCTCTTGCCGAAGCTAATATGCCAGAATCAGAAATTATAGAAAGCACGAAAGGATTTGCATTCAAAATTAAACGAATCGTAATGGCTCCAAATACATATCCAAGAAATTGGCGATCTAGAACAACGTCTAACAAATAAAGAGGAATTACGGTATTTTTAAAATTGGTTCCAAAGGGAGTTGCCATTGGATTTGGGTCAGGAGCTGTTGCAGCTGCGGTGTTAGGATTATTTATCGCAAGTCTAGCTGATACTAGCACACCTCTTGAATACGTCGATGGTCCTTCTCTTTCAATTATTACTGAAAGAACTGACTTCGAGCTAGGCCAATCCATACACATCACAATTGTAAACTCCGGTACAGAACCACTTACATTTTCAGATTCATCATATGGGTTCAAGATAGTAGCACTTGACGGAAGAGTTGTTTATTCCCCAACTGCAGCTCAAGTAATTTCAATATTAGAACCAAGAGAGGAGAAGACGTTCGTCTGGGATCAGACAAAAACCAATGGCGACAACGTTATAGAAGGACGATACAAAATAGTTTCAACTACAATTGGCGAAAACGTATTGAAAGCATCATTAACTATTAACATTTTCAAATAGTATGCATAATTAGAAACACAGGGATCAGTCGTTCTACTAATACCAACTTCTCTGACTGTATATCGTATTATATACCGATATTCAAGGTATTTAGTTTGGCAAAAACTGTTGCCGGGGTTGCCTAGCCTGGTAAGGCGCGCGCCTGGAAATTGTTAACCACAAAGCGCGTACTCGCAAGGGTTCGAGAGTTCAAATCTCTCCCCCGGCGC
>JBHIDF010000101.1:0-2663 GCA_046759945.1 Nitrosopumilaceae archaeon | reverse complement strand
GACTCCAAGCAAATGGGAGTTTGGTATGTGCGCATAAGAATATGCAACTTTACTACGCGAGTCCAAAATGACTACGCTAGGATCATCAAGATGTTGGGAAACCCAAGAATGAGATATTATCATTTGGTAGTTACAGTTTCCTACAGATATTTGAACCTGTCAAATATCATGAAGGGTTTTTTGATTTCTTTTTTTCTGGTGTTTGCTTTCTGAATCAAGCAATTTTCGTATTTTGATTGCCCGTGATTCTCCGAAACCAGAAATCTTTGAAAGTTCCTTATAGGATGCGCTTAGTGTTTTAGCGGGGGAACCAAATTTTTCTAACATGCGGGTGGCCAGTTTTTCTCCGACACCGGGAAGACTGCAAAGAACTGTCAACTGTTGTCGCTGGAGATCCCCTGATTTTCGTATTTTTTTTAAAAACGGTCCCTTTACAGTATCGTGCCGTGATGACATAGAAATCAAGAATTTTGCTGTATGAGATGCAGTCGGTGTAGGGATGACTGGGATTTTAAAGTCCGTCAGGATTGATGATACAGCTCCATAAAACACTAATGGGTTTTCAGCAAATTCATCGATTTCATCTACGTTTCCTTCCATCAATATAACCGGATGTTCAAAGTGTTCTTTCAATCTATTACACTGATCAAAAAGCCTGCCGTCAAAAATTGATGAAATAAGGTCCCTGATAGTTTTCCTTTCAACGACGGTTTCAGGAGCAACAATGTAATCACCTATAGGAAGATTTTTGAGTTCGACCTTTACACCAACCTCTCTTAACAAGTCAGGAATCCCACTTTTCTTTTCTCTTTCGTCTGCAATGATACGAAGTCTATCTATCTTCATTACAACAAAGAATTGCCTAGTTTGTTAATATCTTATTTGGAAGGTTTAGTTTCAGGGGCTTGCTTCCCGCCTGAAGTTCGACGCACCATTTCATTAATCTTTGTCTCCAATTCCTTAAGATTCTCTTTGACACGCGATTCTTGTTTCGCCAGTACCGTAGAACGAGTGTTTGCCAATTCTTTTTTTTCCTCCAACTCCGCTATTAGATCTTTTTTAGTAGATTTTATCATGATTGAACCTGCATGCTTGAAGACAACATCCTCATCAACTGCTTTTTTTAGTTCTTCAAGAGCCCTTTCAGTTTCCAGCTTCTCCATCTCAAGCTGTTGTTTTTGAGCCAAGATCGATTGAAGATTTTGTTGATTTTGTTGTAACCTTCCTAGTTGTTCTTGCAGCCAAGGAGGAATCTTTTGCTCACCTGAAGACATGCAACGCTACTCCGAGTCGTTTTGCTTATATTTTTACCGATTCGATAGAATCGTTGCTAGCTTGTACAAGACGCAAAATTGAATTAAGATTTGCACGGAGATGCGAAATCTCCCTAGCTTCAATTAGAATTGTTATTTTTTTGTCATAAGATATTTTGGTATTTGTTGGATTGTCAGGGTAAAACTTGTTGTCTACATGAAGTGATTCAAAAATTGATTTTGTTTTTTTGTTGGCCGAAATTTCTATTTTGGTACTATATGGAGACCTCATACGCCATTCCTGCTATTTTGAACCCACACTTTTTGCACGACCATACACCTACAGCCTGTCTTCCGAATTTTGTAGAACCGCATTCGGGACACTTTCTCTTTGCTTTTAAGATTCGGTGAATCGTTGTGTATTTTTTTCGTGTTTTGATACCGTATCTAGCTCCAAGCCCTTTTAGAGATGATTTTCTTTGTTTGGCCATTTTTACATCACCTTTTCTAGTTCTTTTCTTATTTTTGATCCTGTAGAAATTGCAAGTTTGGAGCACTTTATGAGTTGATCTAGTGTAAAACCGTCATGTCCTCCCTTTTGCAGGGCGCAAATATTTCCGTTTGAGTTGGTTGTGATCGTGATTCTGGCATCCATACACGCCCACTCATCGGCGTTTGGATCAACTATTATGTAATCTCCTATTCTTGCCATGGTAACAGAAACGGGAATGGTGTTTATCGGAGGCTTTGACTTTTCACCTTCTATTAGTACTGGCACACTGTCCTGGATTTCGTATTTTGGTACCATGCACGAAAGTAGTGCAGCAACAGAAGCGTAAGAACATGCATCAAAAAGATTTCCATCTGAATTTATGATACTATTATCCACAAACAGTCCTACAACTGACTTGTTTTCTTCAAGTACTAACTGCCCCAAGTCAATCATTTCGGTCTCCCGTATTCCTCTATCTACCACTCTTGCTAGTTCTATGACGTCCTCGTTAGGCGGCCCTGGTTCAGCCGTTGGATCAGCTATGGGGAGAACTTCCGCTGTACAAATAAAGATTCCTTTATCGCCTAGATCTGGAAACGGTTTGTCGGGTTGTATCTTCACCCCTGTTAATACCTCAGTATCACCTAACTTTACTTTGGCCGATCCTTCCGCTTTAGATATTAAACCTGTTTCTATGGTGATAGGCCTAGGCTCATCAAACGCGCGACCATCTGTTCTCGCTTCTCTCTGTAAAAGACGTAGTATCTGTTCTTTTTTGAGGACTTCTAATATCGCACTATTTGTCATTACAACTGACCTCCTTTTTCAAAGTATTTTTCCATAAGAGACTTCTTCTGAATTTCATAAACTTGTTTGCATCCTAGAATTGCTGTTTCAAGGCATTTTTTGTATTCATC
>JBHIDF010000100.1:0-2720 GCA_046759945.1 Nitrosopumilaceae archaeon | reverse complement strand
CCAGCTAAAATTCTTTCTGCGTTGTTTTTGGCTTGAGCATGTCTTAAAAATATAATCAAAGACAAGAGTGAATCAGATCTTTAATAAAGACAATAATAACATTGTCCAGTTGATTTCAATGAAAATAGGAATTATTGGCGGAACAGGAGGAATGGGGACAGGCTTTGCACTACGATGGTGCCAAAATCATGATATCCTAATTGGTTCAAGAGATGCAACAAGAGCTGCAAGCTCTGCGTCAGAATATTCAAAAATTGCATCAGAAACTTACGGTACTATAAAGGGAACTATCACTGGTAAAGATAACTTGTCAGTGGCAAAAGAAAGTGATGTCTTGGTATTAGCAATACCATATGAGACTATCGATTCAACATGTTCTAAGATTCTCTCAGATGTAAAAGATGGTTGTGTAGTTATATCTCCAATAGTTCCGATGACGAAAACGGCGTCAGGTTTTGAATTTATTCCACTAATTGAAAAGAAACCATTTTCTTTTGAACTTGTTCAGAAATACATGAAAGATAAAACAAAACTTGTCTCTGCATTTCATGTTATTTCAGAAAAAAAACTAGCTAATCCGACACTTAGTTTGGATTACGACATTTTTGTATGTGGTGACGATCAAAATTCAGTAAGCGTAGTCAACGACCTAATCAGAGAAATAAAAGGTCTTCGTCCTATCTATCTGGGTCCTGGTTCTCTTTCTTATTTTGCTGAGATTACAACCCCGCTTCTTCTGAATGTAATGATAAAAAACAAAATGAAGAATCCTGGAATCAAGATAGTATAAGTACAAAGATATCAGGCAAACATTATGAGGCGGGAGCTACATCGTGGTAAAAATTGGTATTCTGCTATGGGAATCTTGTTTCTTATAGTAGGCTCAGTATCAATTTTGGAAGCTTCACTAGTATGGGGAATTGAATTTGTAGTAGATTTTATCTTGTCACCTGAATTTAATAGAGAAAAGGTGTCTACAGGGATGATTGGCTTTGGCCTTTTTTTGATTTCAGTTGGTTTTAGGAAGAAGTCTTATGACAAGGTATAGTTTTCTTAAAACACAAAAGATCTTACGAATTGCCACTATCGATAGGAGAGGAATTCCTCACATAGTTCCCGTCTGGTATGAGTATGTTAATGGAAAATTCTACGTAGGCACTAACACCTCTACCAAGAAGGCAAAGAACATCAGAAAAAATCCACGCGTTGGTTTTTGCATAGACGCTGGAGTAAGGGCCCCAAATATCTTTGGCATAATGGGAACGGGTAAAGCAAATCTGATCTTGGAGAAAAAACGAGTATCTATACTTGCTAAAAAAATCCTGAAAAGATACTTTCAAAGCCTTAACAATAAATCAGCTCAAGAGCTCCTTGCAGATACAGACTGTGTAATAGAAATCATCCCAAAAAAAATTACGGCGTGGAAATTCTAGGCCACAAATTCTTCAATTTTATCAAGAGCCGGCTCAAGTACACTAATTTCTGGCAAGAAGACAAGCCTAAAATGACCACTCCCGTATTTTTTTCCGAAGCCAGAACCGTGAACAGTAAGAATACCTGTTGTTTTCAAGAGCTCTATTACAAACTCTTTGTCAGAAGCATATTTGTTGTCTTCAATTTTTGGAAATGCGTAAAAGGCCCCTTTTGGATTTGAGCATCTAAGACCTTTCATGCCGTTTAGTCTCTTGATGGTATAGTCTCTTCGTTTTTTTAGTTCCGAGACATATTCCAAAATATAGTCTTGTGGCCCTTTGAGTGATTCAAGCGCTGCGTGTTGAACAGGTAAGTTTGCTGCAATTCTTACTCTCGCAAGTTTGGGGATATTTTGCCGTAGCGCATCAAGTTTCTTAGAATTATTAAATGCAATATAGCCAATACGCCAACCTGACATAAGATGCACCTTTGAGAAGCCATTTAGCAAAATTACGGGAGAATTTCCAGAAACCTTACCAATTCCGACGAATTTCTCATCAAAAACTATCTGGTCGTATATCTCGTCACAAATGATGTAAAGATCGTTTTCGTCTGCAATTTCTACCAAACTTCTTAGAGATTTTTCATTGAATACAGCGCCTGTAGGATTGTTTGGACTGATAAGACAAATCGCGATAGTCTTTGATGTTATCTTTGACTTGATATCTTCAATATCAGGTGTAGAGTTATCAAGATCAACTGCAAACTCAACTGGTACTCCACCATAAAGTCTGACGTATGATGCGTAAGGAGGATAGTATGGACCCGGTAACAGAACCTCATCACCTTCTTTTACTATCGATGCAGTAAGCATGTCAAGCGCCTCTGAAACCCCATTTGTGACAAGTATATCATCTTTGGAAACAGAAAGACCCTTAGCTCTTTCTTTATCTGCAATAGCTTGCCGTAGCTCAGGAAGTCCTTCAGAAATTGTGTAATAATTTTCTCCTTTTCTAATTGCATTTATCATAGCTTCTTTTACATTGTCAGGCGGTTGAAACCCGTACTGAACCGGGTCACCTATGTTAAGGTAAGTAATTTTTTTTCCTTGTTCAGCTACCTTACTTGCGTAAAGCAAAACATCTCGTATTGCATACTCTACCCCTGCAACTCTTTTTGAAATTTTCAATACCTAGACACGTATTTAGGCACGTTAAATTCTTACTTGTTTGGACCCGTTGCATAGCCAGGATAGTGCGGGTGGCTTCGGACCACCAGGTCGAGGGTTCGAATCCCTCCGGGCCCTT
>JBHIDF010000099.1:0-2781 GCA_046759945.1 Nitrosopumilaceae archaeon | reverse complement strand
AAATTTTTATTAACTCATATTTCTATGACAAAATGACTTGTCAGAATTTGAATCGCTTTTGAGCAATCTTCTTGAACAAAAGCCTGATCTTTCACGATCAAAGGTGGAAGAAATGATTCAACAGAAGAAAGAAAAGATTGGGGCTGGATATCTTACGGACCAAGGAGCATTATTTCTCATTGCATCAGATCTTGGAATCTCGTTAAGTGAGCCATTGAAAGTGGAGATGAGTCTAAAAGATCTGTACGTTGGCGCAAAGGAGATTACATTACAAACTAGAGTGATGAACATGTCTACACCAAAACAGTTCTCACGAAAAGACGGTTCAGAATTATTTCTACGAAACATGACTGTCTACGATTCCGATTCTAGAGCCAGTGTTAAGCTTTGGGGTGATAAGGCAAATCTACCCCTACTTGAAAACCTCAAGCCCGGTGATCTCATCAGGATAATAAAAGCATACGTGAAGTCTGATCTGAGAGGAAACCCTACAATAAACATAGGTACGGGTTCAAATATTGAAAAAAGCGATTTGGAAAGCGATATTCCATCGCTTGATTCCCTAACTGTGGATATAGGTTCAGTAAGAGAAAATCAGCAAAACCTGATAGTTTCTGGACAAATTGATGGTTCCATTAGATATTCAGAATTTACAAGTACAAGAGGTCAGCCGGGAAAAGTACTACACCTTAGATTAAAAGGAAAAGATGGAGATTCTCTAAGGGCTGTGTTGTGGGGTAAAGATGAATCGTCTATTCCAAAGATGATTACGCCAGGGGCAAAGAGTAGACTGATCGGTGTGAGGACAAAGATGGGGAGGCAAGGTCTAGAAGTTCATGGAGATGATAGTACGATTATAGAAATAGAGGGTGAAGGGGAAACAAAACCTATCGTCGTCAGGATTCTTTCAATAATTAAAAACGACCAAGGAGCAACTCTGATCTTAGGTGTTGACCAACAGAAGAGATTATTGAACATTAAGGATTCCTCTAACATTGTAAAAGATCTGAGAACTGGGGAAGTAATAGAATGTATGCCGACGAAAGTGTATGGAAATTCTGTAATACTTGAAAGTGATTCCCTTGTAAGAAAAATTGATGACAAAAATCTACCTTCTATTTCAGACCTAAGAACAAAGATAGGTGAACTAAAACCTAGTAACACTCCCTGCTGTATTGAAGGAATAGTCCTCCAGACTCCTGAAAGAAGAGATATACAAACAAGAACGGGTGAGTTTGTTCTCTTGTCACAAATCTTAGTTGGAGATGATACGGGTCAGATATGGTTGAAGGGCTGGAGAAATCAAGCAAGAACGATCGACCAGTGTTCGTTGGGTGAAATAATCTCAGTAACAAGTGTAACTGCAAAAGTGGGTCTAGAAGGCAGGACAGAGTTATTTTTGTCTCCATTCTCTAGTATAACGAAGAAAAATTAGTCCCAGAATCCTCTAGTTACAACATACTGTCTTTCTGCTTGATAGATTTGCTTATAAAGATCCTCACCATCAACCATATTTCTAAGAATTCGAGCCGCAGTATCTGCCCCTACTCCATAGCCTGAAAGGACAACAAGCGCAATTCTTCCAAAGTTTTCTAAAAGTGAAGATACCTTCCATGCACGAGCATACCTGTGATTGTCTTCTGAAGAAATTTTTTTGCCTAGGCGTTTCTTTTGAACGATCTTTGTCAAGTCATAATCTGAGTAAAAAGTCGCAGTAATTTGTCTTGCCTTACAATGGGGGCAAATGAATACGTCTTTAGCTTCTCTTGTTTCAAGGACTCTCTCCCACTTTCCACATCTTAAACACAGTAACCGATGTTTCGTTTTTGACAATCTGGTCTTAACAAGATCTAGAATTCCTTTGTCTACATTTGCAGGGGCTGCGTAATACTTTGTTGTATGATCTAGTATAGGTTCCGCAAGTTTAGAAAATTTTTCGACTTCAAACCACTCTATCTTAATTTCCTTATTTCGAATTTTGGCCAAAAGCCTCATTGTATTCTCGAGATCATATTTATCGTGAAACAGTTCTCGTAACGCTTCTTTCACAATCGGCGTGTTGGAATATTTTTCGTAGAGAAATCTCGCCGATTTCTTATCATAAACAGCATCTCTACCAACAATACCAAATTTTTTTGAAACACACCACGTGCGCCAATTTGCATTATAGGTTCCGCCTAGAGATGCGGAGATCACATCTTTTATGTCATATTGGTCTTGTAGTATGTCAAAAAGATGTTTCTTAGATATTCTGCCTCTACCTGATAAAACTATCCTATAGGCGTCAGAACGGGAGTCTATAAGGAATCCTGTTCTTGCTGAAATCATGGAAGAAAGGATCGTAGAAATGGTAGAATTTACTTTCGTACCAAAACAGCAGTGTATTACAATTGTATTAAGATTCTTTGCTGATTCAACAACTATCGTCTTTTCATCTGGAATAAATCCTAGCTTAAAGTTGTAGATTAATTTGTTCAAAAGAGAAAGAGAACCTGACTTTACTTTGGTCCTAAACAACCCGACTTTTGTTGCTGTCTTATAATCTACCGGAATATTTTCTCCCTCCCAATATGGGATGGTAATGCCTCCTGATCGAATCGGTTCAACATTGACTTTAAGCGAAGTCTCATCCACGTTTAAAATTCTCCATTGCATTCCCCTCAATACAAAGACATTGCCCGGATCCCCGAAATCTCCAACGAACCTCTGGTCTAGACTGCCGATTATTTTATTGCTGACGGTATCAACTACCTTGAATTTCAAAACGTCCGGTATCGTAGA
>JBHIDF010000098.1:0-2792 GCA_046759945.1 Nitrosopumilaceae archaeon | reverse complement strand
TCCAAAACACGATTTACTCTAGTAAAGAAAATAAAATAAATTCAGATCATGCTCATATATTCAAAAAATTGGTTGTACAAAATAAGAAACTTTTCAAACAAGTTTAACCTATTATAGGACATGAAGTGTGCGAACTGCGAAAAGAGTCTTCACTACAAGTGTATTGACTGCCTAAACGATCACAAGACGAGCCTGTGTAATTGCGACTGTCACGTGATCTCACCGAAAGCAGATGATTCACTCTAACTCAAAACTAACAGCAAATGTGTTTGAACTATCTTTCCAATCGAGATTTCAGGTTCCTTACTGAAACTTTGTAAAGAGAGTTAAAGTCATAAATCATCTTTTTAAATTCACGAATTGTCATTTTCCTACTACTGATATAACCTGACCACGTTAAACGCACTGATTTTTTATCGAGTCGTTTTATTGAAAGTGTGGCAAAGTAAGCTCTTACAGGCAAACCGCTTACAGCGATATAAGAGAATGAATCTCCCTTCCTCCAATCCACAATATGCTCTTCTAATATGGAATCATCCTCAAGAGTAATCATTCGTACTGCGCCGACCCCTTTCCTTATTTTGGATTTGAGAACAGTTTTCTTTATGATGGGTATCCAATCAGGTAAATTTGTTATATTACTAATGGTTTTCCAGGCTTCCTCACTAGACGTATGAATTATAGTTGATTTTTTTACAAAAGCACTTTGGAATCTTTTTGTACTAGTCAATTACAAGAAACTTTTTTGTAAACTGATTATAAATTTGACATCTTTTTCCTGATTAAATCTAGTACCTACTGGAAAATTCTCTTCCTTGCATTTTCTCATCAATATCATCAGCTATTTCTTCTAGTTCTGTTGTATCACCTAACTTACGATACGTCAATTTCTCAAGTGTCTTTATGATGCTTTTGGCTGCGCGGTATTGTGGGATTTTTGGCTCATGGAGCTCACCATACATTCCAATTCCTTCAACGCCACTTTGTTTTGCGAATCCTAAAATCAATCCGTTAAAACCTGTGATGATGGATTGTTGGGGAGTGATATCGATACCTAACTTTGTTACTTGATCTTTTAATTGAAACGAAGTTGTTGTTACATATGTCCTTGGTTCTTTGCCAAAATCTCTATACGTATGGAAACCTCCTACAGTGTAAATGAATCGAGCTGAATATTTTTTTGCGATATCAATAACATCCTGGCATAATTCATGCAACTCTTCATTTGTCTGTGGTTGACCTGCTCCTCCTCCAAAAACTATGATATCGTCCCCGTACCGATACTCCCACTTATCTTCTGGCAACTCGATATAACCACCTTTGTCCCAAACGTATGTTGGGTATGACGAAGACGCGTATCTAAATCGGCTTGTTTTTAGATTATCGTTTATGAATTCAACGACTATACTTGCAACGTTTCCCATGTCTTGCATAGCCGCAATAATAAGAGGCTTTTTGACTTTTGGCTCGCTTTCCTGAATAAACTTCACAATAAATTACAGATATGTTTGTGATTAATACTTTAACAGAAGTTCTCTATCCGTCTTTATAGAACATAAAAATTTCAACTAGTATGTTCTTAATTGGAAAACACTCACGAAACTGGATTCTAGTTAATAAAGGCTGAAATTTCTAGCATTGGAGACAAGGCATCGGCATCACTAAGACTTCTCCACACAAACATTTGGATTTTGTATTCACCTGAAGAATTTGGGGTCCATGATACAGCGGGGGTAAATGTCTGATCTGGGAATAGCGATCCACTAATCCATGAGAGACTAACTACTGCATCTTGTTGATTTTTTATCTGCACAATGAAAACGAAAGGTTGTTCGATATCTTGAGCATTACTCACGTCTCCGGTGATTTGAACCTGGTGGTCAACAGTAAGATAATCTATCTCAATCCCCAATGCATTTACTATTTTGGGATTGGATACGGGAACCCTCTCCGTCGAGTCAAGAGAGAAGGCAAGCGTACCAGACGTAACCGATAAAATGATGACCAAAATTGTGTACGAGCTTTGCACACCCAATAGGAGATCTAACGTATAATAAAGTAATTAGCTTACAACTTCAGGAAGTTCGTCGAATAAAGCTTTTTGACTTGTTTCTTAACTACAAAGAATCCTTAAAATAATGAAAAAGAAGAATTAATCAAATGATGATTAAAATCTATATTAAGATTGGATAAACGTGCATTTATGATTCTTCTCTCTTGAGCTTTAAGGAAACAGAATTTATGCAAAAACGCTGGTTCGTTGGGGCAGGCCCATCATCAAACACGTGACCCAAGTGCGCGTCACATTTGCTGCACATAACCTCCGTTCTTGTCATCCCGTAACTGGTATCAGTTTCGGTCTTGACGTTTCCTTCGTTTATAGGTGTCCAGAAACTTGGCCATCCAGTACCTGAATCATATTTAGTTTCTGAGCTGAACAGCTCATTTCCACAACAAACACACTGGTAGATTCCTTTTTCTTTGGAATCGTAATATTTACCACTGAAAGGCCTTTCTGTTCCTTTCTTTCTGCAGACCTCGTACTCCTCAGGAGTAAGTTGCTTTTTCCACTCTTCCTCACTCTTTATCATTGATTCATTTTTTGTCATGACTGATTTTGGAAGGAAAAGTATTAGAACATATTCGTAAATTAGGTAGATTCGTATGACGACTACAAATTAAGCGTATATTTGGAACAATTTTTTTAAAGGATCAACTCGCAAAAAAGTTCCAAATGAATCCAAAACTAAAATACTTTGGACTGGCTGTAATTCTTCCTCTATTCACTCTTG
>JBHIDF010000097.1:0-2800 GCA_046759945.1 Nitrosopumilaceae archaeon | reverse complement strand
TCATAATGAACTTGATCTACGAATTCTACTTGATTAAATTTATTTTTGAAATTGATTTTCCATTCAATCTCACAACCAGGCATTGGGTTTTCGGGTCCATAGTTGTATTCTATAATCATCGAAAAAGTGTTTGTAGCTTCCACAACCCTGCTCACATAATCATAGAATTCAGGGCATCCAAGTAGTTCCTTTTCCTCTACGGTGGAAACAACGTCTGCAAAAGGACTAGAATTTACATTTTCTTTGTATTCTAATAATTCAAATTCGTACATTACTGGTGCGATCCCGGTAGTTACCCAAGCATAAGCTAATGCTTTTACGGGAAATGGAAAATCGTCTTTTATCCATATTTCATTGTCTATACCACTATACCAACCAACCACTACGGTATCAAACGTTCCAGCAGGTACTGTAACAGTTTCTGCTCTAAAGGGTATAAGTTGTGATCCTCCAATAGCTCCTACTTTACCCCAAGCTGGATCCCTAAAGGCTTGTGGACCATGGATGAGGTCATCAAGATTGCCTGTAGCAAAGGCAGACAGCCAGACTATAGATGATCTGTAAGCACGGCTATAGTAAAATAGATCTTCACTTTCACCGACTGGTTCTGGGGCGGTTTTACCGACTTGCATATCACCTTTTACAATTTTGCTACCATCAATTACTACAACTTCAAAGTCCCATAGAGTTTCAGTTCCTTTTGTTGTTTCACCCCTAACCCACATTTTCATATCAAATGGAGCGCAATCGTTAAGATCAAGCTCACATAGCCTATAGACGAAATAATCTCCTTTTTTGAGTCCCTCTCCAGCATACCAGGTCCCATCAACGTCGACACCACCAGCCGTTTTTGTCCCTTGCGCAAATGCATTATGCACAGAACCGAAGCCCACAATGAAAACTATAAAAAAAATTGCGACAACAAGTAATACGTTCAAGTAAACTTCCTTGGTGAATTTCCATAGTTAAATCTTTCAAATAGGCAAATATACTGGAGGCATGAATAAGACCAACAATGTGCGAGTGTTCCGGTGTTCACTTGTTTGAAGTTGAGTACAAGCTAGACGGGATGGTTGTTGTTCCAACGCACAAGAACTGTGGTGATCCCTTAAACGAGAAACAATTAGAAAAATTCCAGAAAGAGCTAGTAAAATCTTGGGGAGTTGAAGAAGAAGATAGTAGCTGGTTTTACTAATTTCGCAGATTAACTTTTTACTTTAGTCCACTTACCGCTTCTTTGCAGACTTGACACTTACACGTGCAATCTGCGCTACAAATACACGCACCTTGCATTTCACAGTCACATTTGTACTCAGGGTCACCAGTATCTGCTTCACAACCGCAAGCTTGATCAACCATGCCACGAGGATCATTTGCTCGATTTTAAAGTTTATCGTGCAGTAGTACAAATATCAATACTTCTAATAGCGATTATTTTAGTGTGGAAACAAGCTCGTTGGTAGTTTCAAGTAAGGAAGATGCTTGACGTACAATTTCCAACTGGTCACTCTCAATATCAAGAGCCACCTTCAAAAGATGAACAAGATCCGGTCTTCGGTGTACTTTGTCTTTTATTTTGATAAGGTTGTTTCGATTCATGTATCCCAGATAAAAGTAGCAGTCAGAAAGAAGTGAATTTTGAATTAGAAAATCATACTTTCGTTGCATAATTTGTGAATGGCCGTTTGCTTCTACCATATCAGAAAATCCTACTGTAGACTTGAACATTCTTGGAAGAAGTGTGGTCGTTGCTCTTTCAACGCCAATGCACTGGTTAACGACTGCAAATGTTTCATTTATACGATTTTTTTTGAATCCTCTAACGTATTCCAACATATGAGCTGGACTTGGCCGCTCGGAATTGATTAGCAAAATTGCGTCTGCAAGAGAATAAGCAGAGCATTTTAACCACGAAGATGAAAAAGGGTCAGATGTTTTTACGCCATCCTTTGCCTTAGTTGCATAAATTCCAGCATCAACGAGGCAGTTTTGTATGTAAGAATGAGATATCATGTCGCTTTTTTCTTTTATCTTTGACAAAAAAATGCGTAGATTCCACTGATCATCCGAAAGAATTTTCATCCCATAGTATTGTCTCAAAACTGCTGGATTGGTTTCAGAAAGTGAGCCATGATGTACTTTGACAAGCTCCCCATCTACTTCAATTACAGTACTTTCTTCAGTTTTATTATCAAAAATGGTAATGTTGTATTCGCAACAATCAAAGGTGGTTTCACTATTTTTACATCCTCCAAGTCCTATTGGAAAATTCGGAAGTGAGAGTTTTTCTAATAAGAGTTTCAGGTCCACGTCACAGCATACTTGAACATTTTCTATAAAGTAACTAAGCTACTAAAATTTACAAATCGATATAATGCTAAAAACAGCGCACCTCTTTTCGTAAAAATAGCAATTTAACGTCTAAAAAATCTCTGCAATAGCTTCGGAGCAACTCTAACTTGTTTCTTAGCGTAGAAGGCTGGGACGTAATACTCTATTTTTTAGTAATTGCTTTAAATTGCTATTCTTTATGGTTTGTTACACGCTCCTGTGGTGTAGTCCGGTTAAGCATACTGCCCTCTCAAGGCAGTGATCCCGGGTTCAAATCCCGGCGGGAGCACCTATCTCAATTTAATTTGGTACTAAGCGATCAACTGATAAAAAAAGAGTTATGGAAAGTTATTGGTTTCTTTAAATAAGAAATTACACATTCATACTTGTGGTATTACGAAGTCTTATCTTAAAACAAGAATACAGATCGGATAGAGATGATATTGTGACGGAATTTTTCACTCCCTGC
>JBHIDF010000096.1:0-2812 GCA_046759945.1 Nitrosopumilaceae archaeon | reverse complement strand
TTTTGAAATGAAACGTCAAATGCCTTAAGATATAATAAGAATTACAAAGATAATTGTCTAATGCACACAGTAAGAATTCCAAAAATTATAAAATTTGGAAAAAATGCCTTGTCTGAAGCAGATTATCCAAAGAACGCACTCGTTGTAACTACGGCGCCACCTCCGCTCTCAACAAAATGGCTTGAGAAGATGGACATTAAAGATTACATGTTGTATGACAAGGTAGAACCAGAACCACATATAGAAACAGTACACAAAGTCATTGAAGAGTACAAGTCGAAGAAGCCATCTGCAGTTATAGGACTTGGTGGAGGCAGCTCCCTTGACGTCGCAAAGTATTCATCAGCTGAAATGGGCATACCAAAGATCCTAATTCCAACAACTTTCGGTACAGGTGCCGAAATGACTACGTATTGTGTACTAAAATTTGAGGGAAAAAAGAAGCTGTTACGAGAAGACAAGTTCCTAGCTGATATGGCAATTGTGGATTCTTATTTCCTTGACGGAACGCCAGAAAACATAGTAAAGAACTCAGTCTGTGATGCGTGTGCGCAGGCAACTGAAGGTTACGACAGCAAGCTAGGAAATGATTTTACAAAAACTATGTGTAAACAGGCCTTTGATATACTGCATGATGCTATAATGAACGGCAAACGGGAAAACTATCCATATGGTTCTATGTTATCTGGTATAGGATTTGGAAACTGCTCAACAACTTTAGGACATGCACTTTCGTATGTGTTTTCAAATGAAGGCGTCCCACATGGTTATTCACTTTCTTCATGCACTACAGTTGCACACAAATTCAACAAGTCCATTTTCTACGAACGATTCAAAGAGGTAGTAGAAAAGCTAGGATTTGACAAATTAGACTTGAAGGCCCCAGTTGATCAAGCAGCTGACACTGTAATGACAGACAGGGGTCATCTTGACCCGAACCCAATTCCTATATCCAAGGAAAACGTGATTCAGTGCCTCAATGACATTAAGGAAGGCAATCTGTAAAAAAAAAATTGACATTTTGGTTTTTTTATACTTTAATGACATACGGATTTCGTCTTCTTACTAGACTTTAATAACTGCAAAAAATCTACATAATGATACGGTCAATTAAATGCTCAAGTTTGGAATTCAAAACGGTCTAAACGTTGCTAGAATAGGTCTAACCGAAGACCAAATCCTAACTGCATGTATACTGGCTGACAGGACAGGTTATGATTCTGTATGGTATATGGACCACACTAATGTCCCTCAATGGAGTAAAGCCGTAGTACTTGACCCGTGGGTCATGCTTTCTGCAATTGCAGCAACTACATCAAATGTAGAAATTGGGACGTGTGTCACTGATGCAATAAGGAGACACCCATCAAATATTGCACTAGCCTCTGTTACGCTGGACAGAATCTCAAAGGGTCGAGCTATTTTGGGAATAGGAGCTGGTGAAGCTCAAAACCTTAAGGAATTTTGCATACCTTTTGAAAAGCCTGTTGGAAAGTGGGAAGAGCAGCTGGAGGTAATTAAATTACTTTTTGAATCATCACCTCAACACCGTGTTAGTTATGATGGTCAATACTATCAACTAAAGGATGCATGTCTTCAAGCTAAACCGATAAGACATCCATATCCTCCAATCTACATGGCAGCGGGCGGCAAACGTACACTTACCATGACAGGAAAATATGGCGACGGCTGGTTACCAATTGGTTATACGCCAGAGTTATTTGAAGATCATGCGCATACTATCAAAGAAGCAATGAAAGAAAACGGACGAGATCCGGAAGAGATGAAGAATTTCCAATTTGCACTAGATATTGATGTGTACTTTTCAGAGGACGCAGAACTATCGTGGGCAAAAATGAAGGAAGCTGTTAAAGTAAGTTTGTTCAAACCCGAAATTCTAAGAGTTCACGGTCTCAAAGAGGTTGCAGGCTTTGATTTTAAAAAATACTTTACCGAATATTCAATGTCTAATCAAGAATGGATTGTAAAGATGCGCGAAGCTGCAACCACAATGCCTGATTTTATAGCTAGATCATCAACTGCTATTGGAACTCCAGACGATGTCATTCCAACGTTTGAGAGGTTCATAAAAGCAGGGGTAAATCATTTTGTGATACGATTCTGGGGCTCAAACTATTTTGGCTCACTAGACAAATTTGCCACAAAAGTGATGCCTTACCTTAGACAGCAAGAAACTAAGGATCTGCTTCAGGAATCTATTTTGAAATAACTTTCTACTTTATTTTAGGTTTATAATATTAGGTACAAAATTATCATAGTGCAGCTACTAGGCAGGCTAGAGATAAAATCCAAGGAAAAAATCATCGAATTTCTAAACCAAGAACATACAGGCAGAATCTGCAGTATTGACAAAGATGGCTATCCTCAGATAATTCCAATGAATTTCGTATTTGTCAACGACGCAATTTACATGCACTCACACACAAAGGGAGAAAAACTAGACAACATCAAACGAAATCAAAATGTAGGTTTTGAAGTAGATAGGAGTCTAGAGTTTCTACCCTCATACTTTACAGATCCAAAAGATGCATCACAAGCCGATACCCTATACATTAGCGTTGTAATAAAGGGAAAAGGAAGTATGGTCTCAGATAGAGAAGAAAAGACCATTGCACTAAACGGTTTAATGAAAAAGTATCAGCCAGAAGGAGGATACGAGCCAATCCGAGCTGAAATGGAAGTACTCGATGAAGTAGCAATAATCAAGGTTGTTCCTGATTCCATGAGAGGAAAATACAAGATAGGACAGCATTTACACAAAAGTGAACGATTGGAGCTGGCACAACAAATC
>JBHIDF010000095.1:0-2815 GCA_046759945.1 Nitrosopumilaceae archaeon | reverse complement strand
GAGAAACCTTCTTTTTTTGCAATCTTTATTGCGCAATCTCTTGTAATGCCTGGAAGTATTCCTGAACCTAGTGGAGGAGTAACTATTTTGCCATGATTAACTATGAAGATATTTTCAGCACTCCCTTCAGCCACTTTACCCTTGTAATTTAGCATTATAGCCTCATCGTAACCATTATTGAGAGCCTCCATTCTTGCTAATATCGCATTAGCATAGTTCGAGGCTGCCTTTGACTGCATGGGCTGGGATCTAGAATCGATTCGTAACCAACTTGAAATTTTACATCTTGCTCCTCTAACTTTACCCCCACGAGACTCTCCCATCTTCCATTCCCAACATGCAATTGCTACATCTATTTTGTTTCGTGTTGGTGTTAATCCAAGCACGTTATAACCATAATATGCAATAGGCCTAACGTAACATTCCTTTAGTGTACTAGCTTTCACCGTTTTTATTATTGCTTCAGAAATTTTCTTTTTTGAGTATGGTATCTTCATGGAATACATTTCTGCTGACCTAAATAGTCTATCCACATGCTCAGAAAGACGAAATATTGCGGAACCTTTTCTAGTCTTGTAACACCGTAAGCCTTCAAAAACTGCAGTAGAATAGTGCAAACCATGAGTCAGTACATGAACTTTGGCATCTTTGAAGGGAACGAGTTTGCCATTCATCCATATTTTGCCAACTTCTTTCATAGCAGAAAGGCGCAAACCATCGTAATTTAAAGAATTAAAAAATAATTTGTCTTAACAACTACATGGAATGGATATTTTCAACTTTAGCTATTGCATTAACGTTAATGGGATTGATAGGACAAGGATTTGAAATGAGAAAGATTCGTGCTTCCGTGACAAGAGATGAGGATCTTGCTTCAGAAAAAATTTTTTTGAACAAGCGCAATTTTAAGTGGTACGTTTTGATTGGAGCCGGCCTCTTAATCTGGTTCGTGACAGGCGGTTATACTCAATAGACTATATAGATCACCTCTAAATACTCTGAAAGGTTTTTACAAGATAACGCGTGTTTTGGGTAACGCCGGACTGATTCTAGATAATAGGTCCAAGAATAAACCCACTTTGGTTCCTACTGGTAGGGACCTTTAGGAACCAATGCTAATTTTTCAAGTTATTGTTTCGTGATTAAACGAATTTGATCTTAGATCTTTCTGCATGAACCGCACGAATTGCTCTTTCTATATTATCTCCGGCATCTTCAATCACAATTATTATTCTAGACGTTTCTTCTTGTGCATCCATGTTTAGAATGTTCAATCCAGCTTCACCAATCCTTGAGCTTGCAGTTGACGCAATACGTTGTACTCGCCACATCTCGTCGCCAATCAAGGTGATAACACCTCTATTGTAAGTTATAGATGCTAGCGAATCAAAACCAAGAATGTATCTCTCGTTTCTTCTGACATAATCTCCGTCTAAGAATAAGATTCTGGTAAACTCGGTATCATCTTTAATGAATGGTGACAAGACTACAAATTCACTATACCTTTTGTCGTTTGCCAGAGAATTAAATAACTGAGGAGCGACTGAGCTTTCTATTCGTAAAATTGCGCAATTTTTTTTGCCCGTCACGATTTTGAGAGGATGGCCGTTATTGCTTTGAGATTTTCTTTCGATGATTGTTGTTTTTTGGGGATTTTTCATATCTGTTACAATTATGGGGATGTCTATACCATTTTCAAGAATTTCCTTAATTGCTATGGGATCAAGAATCCTCATTCCGAACATTCCCGCAAGCCTAGCTTCATTGTAAGAGAGCGTCTTTACGTCATCTAACCTTTCACTTACTATTTTCGGATCAGCTGAAGCTACAAAGCTGTCTTTTTCAAAATCTATTCTGGTTTCATATTTTTTGTTAAACAATATGCCTAGGTCTGCAGCTGTCCTGTCTGAGCCTCCTCTTTCATACGTCGTTTCTAATCCATCCGTTGTTTTGCCTATAAATCCCCCCATCAATAGTACGTCATTTTTTTCCAGCAATTCTTCCATCGGTCCGATGCCTTGGAAAGATTCAGAGGAAAGAAAGTTTGCAGATTCGAGGTTTTTATCAGTAATTATTGGCCAGATATCAAACCCAACTGCATCTGTCTTGGTTTCTTCACTTTTTAATACGTAGTTCATTAGGTGTGACATTAGAATTTCTCCAGCGTAGGCAAGAACTTTGGATCTTACAACATCTGCAAATTCTTTTTTTTCTGATGCTTGTCTTAGAGCCTCAATAGATTTGTCTAAGAAAGAATCGACGACGTTTTTGCATTCATTTTGGTATTTTTCATTCACAAATCGTAGTACTTTCTGGTAAGTCTCTTTCACTAAATCAATTTTGACGTTTTCTCCAGCTTCAGCTTTTTTTCCTAATTCAAGGAGTATGTCAGTAAGTGACTTTTTTTTTCCGTCTTGTAAAGTTAGAGGTGCTGAAAAAACTGCAATCACCTTTGCATCTTTTTTTAATTCATTTATTCGCTTGACTATAACTGGAATTGATTCTGCATCTACTCCTATCGCACCTCCACCAAACTTGGCAATTACTAATTTTTTCAAGACTTGGATACAAAAATTACAATCCTTCTATAAAGCATTGGTTGAAAATATCATGAGCACGGACTAGAGTAACAGAGAATGTTAAGCTAACCGTACTTTTCATTACAAATATGATATTATGATCTTCTGTATTTTTTCACGACATTGCTCAAAGTTTAAATGGATTCTTAATCGGAACCTTGCTGGGCCCATGGTCCAGTGGCTACGACGTCACCCTTACACGGTGAAGATCCAGGGTTCGAATCCCTGTGGGCCCA
>JBHIDF010000094.1:0-2816 GCA_046759945.1 Nitrosopumilaceae archaeon | reverse complement strand
AGTTGGAATGGTGGGAATTGGACTGCTTGGTAAGTCTGTTGCAACACGCCTTTTAGACTCAGGATACAAACTCACCTTGTATAACAGAACAAAAGAAAAAGCAATGTCATTAACAAATCTTGGTGCCACTGTTGTTGAGAATCCAAAAGATGTTGCAAAAGATTGTGAGCTTGTTATTACAATTCTGAACGATGCAAAATCTGTTGAGGAAGTAGCATTTGGTGATAATGGGATAGTGAAGGGAAATCACGATGGTTTAGTCATCGCAGACATGACAACCATTGATCCTGTAGCTTCGAAATCCATCGCAAAGAAATTCAAAGAATATGGGATAATTAAGCTTGATATACCAGTTATGGGGGGTCCCCCCCTTGCGGTAAAAGGAGAACTCCTTATGATGGTCGGAGGAGAAAAAGATACTTATGAAAAACTCAAGAAAGTTTTTGATGCGATAGCCAGCCAAATTTTTTACATCGGCGAGAATGGAACTTCGAATGCAATCAAGCTCGCAATGAATTTGCAGATAGCTATGCTGGCCCTAGCTCTCTCTGAAGGGATTACTCTCACAAAGGGAGCGGGTCTAGATCCTGAGATATTCTTGAGGATTCTCAATTCTACTTATTTTAAGACAGGTATGAGCGAGAACAAAGCCTATAAAATGATCAAGGCAAACTATGAGCCAACGTTTTACCTTAAGTTGATGAAAAAGGACCTCGATACAATAAACGCAGCCGCGAATCAATTTAACCTGCGGCTACCGATGGCCATCCTTGCAAACAAACTTTATCAAAACGCTACCGATAGTGGTTTTGGAGAACTCGATTACACTGGCATTCTTTCATTATTAGAAAAAACTAGCGCTTTGAAAAAATAATGTATAGAACAAAAATACCCAGCAAGTTAAATTGCCTTTGATAGATACTCATAATTGATATAAGATTACTTTTCATAGCAGCATTATGAGATTGAAAGGCAAAGTCTCAGTAGTCACTGGTGCGTCAAGTGATATCGGAATAAGCATAGTCAAGAGATTCGTAGAAGAAGGGGCAAAAGTTGTAATGATAGGAAGAAATCTTGAGAAGTTAGAAAAAGTAAGATCAGATGTGCCAAATAATGATAAAACGGTTGCTATGGCTTGTGACATTACGGATGCAGCTCAAGCCATTCAAGCAGTTGATCAGATAGTGGATCACTATGGCAGGATTGATGTCTTGGTAAATAATGCAGGTATCATAAATGACCCAATTCATTTTCATGAGATGTCTGACTCTGATATCAAAGATCTAATTGATGTAAACATGGTTGGAACCTTTAAAATCACGAGGTCAGTCTTGTCAAAAATGCTCGAAAAGAATAGTGGCTCTATAATCAACATAGGTTCGATATCGAGTGAACGAGCAATTCCTAAGGTCCACCTGACCGCATATTGTTCCACAAAAGCAGCTATCAGCATGTTCACTAAAGGCATTGCAGTTGAATATGCTAGAAGGAACATACGTTGTAACTGCATCAATCCTGGAATCATTAATTCAGGAATGATAAAGCCTTACCTCGATGATCCAAAGGCAAGAAAGGTACTAGAAAGCAGACAGCCACTCAACAGAATAGGCGAACCGGAAGATGTTGCAAACGCAGCGGTTTTCCTAGCATCAGATGAAGCGAACTGGATTACTGGAATAATACTAGACGTAGATGGTGGAAAATCATCATCTGAAAGTTAGGTAAAAAACTAAACCCCTTTTCAATCTGATTTAAAGAATTGCGTGGGCCAACATTTGAGCTAGCCTAAGAGGCTCAGGTACTGCACCTTGGAGTGTGAAAGCGTCCAAAAGTCTTTTTGTCTCATTCAAAGAACACCCTTCCATTCTGACAAAAATGTCGTGTGAGGTATGAAGAGTAATTTTTTCTCGTCTTCCAAGTTTGTGATATTCTTCTAATTTTGCTTTGTAAGAATCAGGAAAATGGTATTTTATTGCATCATCCAACCCTTCAGACTCCTGGTATGAGACCCCAATTATCGGAATTTTCAATCTTTGATAGATTCTTGTTATGTCAACAATGTTGTACATAGAAATTACCAATCCTGAAATCATAACAAAACTTATGTCATCTCGATGAAGTTTTTCGTGCATATGTAAAATTACATCCGTGGCGTCATCTCCTTCTATTGTAGCATTACCAAACACTGCACCATCCACGATGAAATCACGACGCATAACTATTCCTGCAAAGTTAGATTTTTTTCGATCCTGCTTGAAACTCTCAGCAATGGCAAGGCCTCTTAAGCCCTTCTTTTCAAGATGAAGATGTTTCATTTCTTGTTCTCCGCAAATATTTTCTATAGACAAGGCCTGTCACGACAACAATTACCAAGGTAATAATAGACCAACTTACAAATGCTGGAATGTTAACCTCACCCATCATTCTGTGTTAGGCTTAAAGATCATTTTAGAGTTATGTGTTACAATCTGGCTGCGTAGATGGGTATGTGCAGATACGAAAAGGACTCTAAGATGGTTACAACTGACCCTTTTCAACCTATTCGCAAACCACTGCGGAATAAAATAAATACGCTTGAATCATGCAGGGAAGCGTGGCCGAATGGATTTGCCCTGATTGTGGAAAGCATCTATTCCACGAAAATGAAACAACACTTGATGTGGAAAAAGTAGTTCACAACAAGTTCTGCAGAAAGAAAGAAGGGGCTGCCTATAGTTTCATGCACAGAAAACCAGACGAAAAAGAACCAATTGATGCTGAAAGAGCAACCGATGAGGATGGAAATCCTATTCTCAAAAGATAAGTTTATTGATTTT
>JBHIDF010000093.1:0-2842 GCA_046759945.1 Nitrosopumilaceae archaeon | reverse complement strand
ACTACTTTATGCCTTGGAAATAGCATCACTGTTTAATTTCGTGTGAATTTAGCGGAACTTTTTTCGAAGCTTTTTCAATCTACCTAATTTGAAGGGCATCACTCTCCACCGCTTCGTGTATCTGTATGTCACAATCGCAGATATTACGGTAGATATCACCAAGATAGGAATTATCCATCCATAATCTCTTTGAAGATCAGGAATGCCAAATACAGTAGCAATTGTATTAGGCACTAGAACCGCAGTAGCTGCTACAGTGAGCCAAACTATGAGTGTAGTAAGCTTATTGGAAGTTTCAGTTTGAATTACAGAAATTCCAGTCCCAATAACCTCCATTACGTTTTCTGACATTTGGATCTGGCGGTCAAGTCTTCCTAATATGACTTCAAATTTTTCAAGAATTTCATCGTCATCTGCCATCATATCTGCGTCACCATACTTGAGGTTACGTACAGTATCATGAGTTGCCCAGACAGCGTTAAGGAAAGTAAGTACTGAGGTCTTTATGTTAGAAAGCTCCATAGCTAGATCTCTTCGAACCTGCCTAGCTCCTGCAAGATCAAGCTCTAATTGCTCTGCTTGCTCTATGATTAAGCGAAGAATAGAAAAGTTTGTTTCACTAATTTCATCTATTATTCTGAAAAGAAGTAAAGTTTGTCTTTCAGCCCAGTCTTGGGGCCCCTGTGGCAGCTTTCGCATAAGGCTAGCAGAATAATTGTAAAGTCGTGTAATTTTTCCTCCATAATCGTCGTGTATTGTAACTACAAGGTCTTTTTTTATAAAAATTAATAGTGGCGATGTTTGAGTTTTACTTTCACCTGTAACAATGAATGGAAACATCAAGCCTAGAGTATCTCCTTGATCCTCATAGCTCGTAAGATATCCTGACAAAAGTTCTTTAGGATCCATGGTTATGCCTAGTTTCTCAAGAATTTTTGGAGTCTCTCCTACGATGTCATCAACTACACATTCAATCCAAGTAAGATTACCAAGTGAAATAGTTCTTGCAGCTTCCTCGAGTTGGATACTTTCTTTTTTGAATGGAGTTCCTTCCTCTTGAATTCCTGCAATGCTTACGCCTTTGATCATGATGTGAAAATCGAATTCAGTTATATACACTTATTCATGAATTTTGTCTTACTTTTGAATTTCTTTAGATTTAATTAAAACAGAACTCTGGTGATGTTATGAGCTGTTCTGGTGAAACTGTAGAGACAGATGGCGAGATAATTCAGATAAGACCTAGAATTGCACAACAACTAAAGAAAGCAAAGTATGGCGTTTCTGATCATTCGACAGTAGAATTATGTCATTGGACAAAAAAGTCATTTAAAAACGAGGGAGACTGTTACAAGCACAAGTTTTATGGTATTTCAACTCACAGATGCATGGAATTTTCCCCAGCGGGGATGCATTGTGAAAATAGATGCATCTACTGTTGGAGACCGATGGAATTCTACGATTCACTAAAAATGGAACCTGATAGGGTAGCCGAACCAGAAGAGATTGTCACCAAGCTGATGGAAGAGAGACGGAAATTGATAATGGGTTATTACGGTGACCCCAGAAATGATAAGCAAAAACTTGATGAATCACTATTACCGCAACATTACGCAATCTCTCTTTCAGGAGAGCCGACCATGTATCCTAACCTCCCGAATCTGATAAAATATCTAAAGTCACTTCCTGAGACTAGATCAATCTTTCTTGTTACGAACGGCCAAGAACCAGATATGCTACAAAAACTTCAAGATGAAAGAGGTTTACCTACGCAATTGTATCTTTCCACAAATGCCGCCGATTATGAATCATTTATGAGAATAAACAGACCAAGATACAAGGATTCTTGGGAAAGATGGAATACTTCACTTAACATGCTTCAAAAGCTTGATACTCGTACAGTGATTAGGATTACGTTGATCAGAAATTACAACGACAGTGATGAAATGATTCCGGCGTTCGCTAAGATGCTGAGACAAGCCAACACGAACTTTGTTGAAGTCAAGTCCTACATGCACATAGGACGTTCGACAAATAGGCTTGAGCATTCAAATATGTTGGAGATGGACGAAGTAAGACACTTTGCCTCCGAGCTAGCAAGACAGAGCGGTATATTTTCAGTAATGGACGAGAGCTTTGTATCAAGGATTGTAGTCCTTCAAAACCAGGTTAGGTTTGTAGACCGCTCGATTGATGCATATGCCCAAGCCAACTAGCAAATTTCTTCAATGCTAGATATCTGTGTGAAATAAAATTTTTTTCCTTTATTTGTGCGAAGGTCTTCTTTTTACCATCTGGGATAAATATAGGATCGAATCCCCACTTTTTTCCGTGAGGTTTTTTTGAAATTTTCCCAGAAATGTGCCCTTCGAACATCAGAACTCTTTTCTTTTTATCACAATATGCTATTACTGAATTAAACTGTGCTCTTCGTTGTGTGTTGAGCAGTTTTAAGATTCCGTCGTTTCCGATAGTCTTAAAGACAAATGATGAATATGTTCCTGGAAATCCGTTAAGTGCCTTGATGAAGAGCCCATCATCCTCCACTATTACCGGTCTCAAGCACTGACCGAAAGCATCAAGCACTTTGTGGTGTGCCACCTCCTTTAGCGTATCTGATTGCCTTTCTTCTAATGCACATTTAAAAAAGCCAAGTTTAATTCCAAAATTGGACAAAATCTCTTTTGCCTCACCATATTTGTTCTTGTTTGAAGAAGCAAAGTAAACATCATACAACTGTTGCATACCTCCCTCTTCCCTCTATAACTGAAACATATGAAAAAACACGATTTTTTCTTGCAAAACCTACCATTTCCTTGTATCCTTTAAGAAAATTAGACCA
>JBHIDF010000092.1:0-2907 GCA_046759945.1 Nitrosopumilaceae archaeon | reverse complement strand
AGCTGACACTGACAAAAACAAAAACTTGGAAAGAATTCTCAGTTACATAAAAAAAACTGCTGCTAGAGGTGCAAAGCTTTGTGCGTTACCAGAATTCATGATGTTTTACACACCAGCTTCCCAGTCAGCGAAGGAACTTGCCGGACTTGCTGAAACAATTAACGGAGAATTTGTTTCTAGTATTGCAGATTGTGCAAAAGAAAATTCAATCCAAGTAGTTGGGACATTTTATGAGAAAAGCAAGAAAAAAAATAGAGTGTATGATACCGCTTTTCTTGTCAATAAAAACGGCAAAGTAACATCAACGTACAAAAAAATTCATCTTTATGACGCACTTGGCGTCAAAGAATCCACTAAACTTCAACCTGGTTCTAAAATAGAAGTGCCAACAAGAACAAGTATAGGAAAGATAGGTGTGATGCTTTGTTACGACCTGCGCTTTCCTGAGATGTCAAGAACCTTGGCATGTTCTGGTTCTGAAATTATTGTTGCACCATCGGCTTGGGTCAAAGGCAAGATGAAAGAAGAACATTGGTTGACACTTAACAAAACACGTGCAATTGAGAACGGTTGTTACCTAATTGCACCAGACCAAGTTGGGAACATCTTCTGTGGGAGAAGCATCGCAGTCGATCCTTACGGAAAAATAATGTTGGACATGAAAAAAAGAGAAGGTATTGGAATTGTCGATGTTCTCATTGAAAGAGTAAAGCAGGTTAGAAGAGGTCTTCCACTGTTAAAGAATCGACGGACAGATCTCTACTCAGATTTTAAGATTAAGGCTTTCTAGTTTTGCAATTAATGTTAGCACATTGTCTTGCCCACTTTTGTCTCCTAGAGTATCTTACAAGAATCATTGGCCACTTGCAGAGCTCACAAGGAGTTTTTGTCGTACGGATCATTCCTCTTTGAATCAAAGGGGTCGATGCCTTACAACCGTTATGATAATTAGAACATCCAATGAATCTTTTTTTTGTTGTACGTGACCTTATAACCATTAGTTTTCCTTTGTGACACTGGGGACATTCTACTAAGCCGTTTGATGGTGAATTAGTTCCAAGTATAACATACTTCTTTTTTTTGGCTGACCAGGAAAGGTATCCTTTGGTGTCATAGTACTGTCGCATCTCATTTTTAAGCGAAGTAATTTTTCTTTTTGTGAGTTTCACATAGTTTCTCGGATCGTCAGGTTTTACGTTTGAGACAATAATTTGATAAGAATTTTTTTGTTGCACTATGTTTCTGTATTTTGTTATCGTAATTGAATAGTTATGAAGAATTTTTATAGGGAACTTAGTCAGCGGAATTTGTGGAAAAAGTATGCGTGATTGGCGCTGGAAGTACGAAGTATGGAAAATTACAAGATAGCATTGCAGATCTCACTATTCAGGCCTCCGTCGGAGCTATTGAAAGTGCAGCAATAGAACCAAAGGAAATCAAGGCTGGTTACATTTCAAATGTTTTTGGTGTAGCTGACAAGCAGGTTCACATAGGACCCGTTGTGATGAGCAATTTAGGTATACCAGAAGTACCATCGTTGTCAATAGAATCTGCTTGTGGGAGTGGTTCTGTTTCGTTTAGAGAAGCATATGCAAATGTTGCGGCAGGATTTTATGACGCAGTTTTAGTTACAGGTGTTGAGAAGGTAACACATACAGGTACAGACTGGACTACGACATACTTTTCTTATTGTTCTGATTTCTTTTATGAAGGAGCAACTGGTGCAACATTTCCAGGACTCTTTGCATCGATAGCAACAGCATATCTATCTGAATTCAAAGCAACTGAAGAAGATCTTGCATTAGTTGCTGTAAAAAATCATGATAACGGTTTACTAAATCCAAAAGCACATCTAAGAAAAAAAATCACAGTTGATGATGTGATGAATTCTCCAGTTGTTGCAACTCCATTAAAAATTTATGATTGTTGTCCGTTTTCTGATGGAGCAAGCTCTGTGATTCTTTGTAACGAAAAATTTGCAAAAGAACATACTAAAGATTACATTGAAGTTATTGGATCGGGTAGAGGGGGGTCCACTGCAGCCCTGCAAGGAAGGGATCACCTTACAACAATACCTAGTACGAAGATTGCAGCTCAAGCTGCATACAAGATGGCGGGGATAACACCAAAGGATGTCGATTTTGCAGAGGTGCATGATTGTTTTACAATTGCAGAAATAGTTGACACTGAAGATTTGGGATTCTTTGAAAAAGGAAGGGGAGTAGATGCGGTGCGAGAAGGAATGACGAAGATAAATGGAGACATACCAGTTAACCCATCTGGTGGTCTAAAGTCGAAAGGACACCCTATCGGCGCGACGGGTGTTGGTCAGATAGTAGAGAGCTTTGAGCAGCTTACAGGAAGGGCAGGCGAAAGAACGATAAAGGATGCAAAGATTGGTTTAACGCATAATTTTGGCGCGACTGGAGCAAGCTGTGCCGTTCACATCTTCAGAAACGCATAGTCAAATTGTCAGCAAAAGAGCAATTCATAAACACGGCCAAAACAGGGAAAGTTCTTGCCCGTAAATGTACAAAATGTGGCTTTTTACACCTAGCGACCGTCTATTTTTGTGAAAAATGTGGCAACAAAGGCTTCGATGACGTTACCATTGAGGGAAAGGGTTCTATTGTAACGTATACCATAATTACAGTTCCCCCGTCAGGATGGGAAAAATATGCCCCCTATGCTTGGGTTGTAATGAAACTAGATGGTACAGATTTACGTATTTCTGGTTTTATGGAAAAGATTGCATCGCCTGCTGATATTCCAATTGGAACAAAGGCACGAATCAGAGGATACGATGAACGTGGATTACTAATTGAAAAACTGTAAATCAAATTTACTGAACTGATTAAAAAAAACTCAAAAAAGATCTTTTATAATTTGAACGAAAAAATTATTCAC
>JBHIDF010000091.1:0-2980 GCA_046759945.1 Nitrosopumilaceae archaeon | reverse complement strand
CAACGAGTTTCATTTTTGAGCCAAAAAGCTGACTGCAAAATTCTTCTGCATTTTCGAGCGTTGCCGAAGATGCAATAAATTGGATTTTCTTGGCTACTCTCTTTAGTCTCTTTATGATATAATGAACGTTCGAACCAAAAATTCCAGAGTATACGTGGGCTTCATCAACAATAAGATACTTTACAGATCCTAGCAGAGCTGAAAATTTTGTTCTATGCCATAGATGAAAATGTAAGACATCAAAATTTGTTATGATTGCGTGAGGGGGATCGTCTATGATTTTATTACGCTCCGACTGTTTCGTGTCGCCATCAAATATGCTTACTTTAATTCCAATTCTTTCTGCAACCTCTTTTATTTTCGGATACTGATCCTTGGAAAGAGCTTTGGTAGGATAAACAAACAGAGCTGAAATTTCACTAACACTTTCTACTTTATCTTTGATTCTTTGTAGGACCGGTAGAACAAAGGCTTCAGTCTTTCCTGAGGCAGTAGGAGCAGAGATTACTATATTATTTCCGTATAGAATTTCTCTTATCGCTTCTTCCTGAAACTTGTATAATCTATCAATTTTTTTCTCTTTTAGGTAGGCTGTAATCTCATCATCTAAGCCCAAATCCTCTATGGCGCATCCCATCTGGGGCTCTGATTCTGAAATGGTTGTAAAATGTGAGAGGTAATCTTTCTTTGAATAGAGAATTGACTTTGTCAGCTCATCTGGATCTGAATTGCCAATGATTTTCTTGATTTCTTCTCCAGTTCTAACAATTCCCTCTTTCTTCAGCATTTTAAGAAATTGCTTTTTGTCGGGAACTAGACCATCATCAAAACGTGTTAGAAAGTCAAGAAGTGATTCATCTCTGTTCTTCTTGTAATCTACTAGGTCACTTAATCCACATTTCTCACAAGACAACATCATTTTGTTGTTGAATGTTTTTTGAACCTCGAGTCTTGACTTACACTCTGGGCAAGAGTACTTCAATTCAATTTGGCAAAGGATTTATCAAGATTTATTGTTTGGTTATCGTTAGGAGCTAATTTTTAGATAAAGCCAAGCATAGTTTTTCTTAATGGACCTAGGTACCCCTCCCCCTGTAAGGGGAAGGGTAGATCTACGTATGCTAAACTCGGTAAAATTTTCAAAGTCATAAGGACGAAAAGATTATCTATTGATGTACCTTCAATGAAATTAATGGCATCAACATCAAGCTATTTTAGAGAGGTTAACAAGGCACACAGAAAGTATGCTGCAGCAATAAAAAATGCCAAAAGCAGACAAACAGTGTTAAATGCGTACTGGAGGCATAAACGGGAGCATGAAAACATCCTTCGCAGACACTTGCGCGAAGAGATGAATGAAGTGAACCGGATAAAAAGAAAAATACCATACAGATAGATTCACTCTCTTCAGAAAATAACCATAGGCAAGGAGCCACGGACGCAAGAGTCCACCACAGGAATTTTTACAAGTCTTGTTTACAATCTACAGTTAAACTACACAAAATCTTTGGCAGTACGTTTTTCCCACGTAGGAACTTTTTTCCATTTTGGAATGTTAAGTTCTTCATCGAATTCCAAGAGAAGCGATTCATCCCTCAAGCTGAGTCGTTCCTTTAGTCGTTTTTTTGCTAGATCTACGTACTTTTTGTGTATGTCTATACCAAGAAATTTTCGCTTTAGGTACTTGGCAAGCTTTGTGGTTTGTCCACTCCCATTGAACGGGTCCATAATAATGTCACCGGGATAAGAGTACAAACTAATCAATCTGTAGGGAATTTCTTCTGGATACGGACAGGGATGATCAAGGTAACCGGGAGGTACTGGAGCAATATGCCAGACTGAATTAGCTATCTCACTCCACAGCTTTAAACTCAAATTTTTAAACGCATAACCCTTCTCTTTACGAAGTTTATTCTTTCCCTTTCTTAAAACAAGAATTTTTTCGTGCATAATGTTAGCCCTAAAATAAGATGGATATGGATGTTGGACAAAACTTCCTGCCCGATTTGCTCCACCTGTAACTTTGTGCCATATTATTTCTTCGTGCAAGTTCCAACCTTGTTTTAGTAGTTCTGTTGTAATAAGAGCAGGAAGAGGTTCCAAGGTTCCACTGTTAATCTCATTTCCAATTACTATACAACAAAAGCCTCCATCAACTGTCACACGTTTTACTTCGCTGAAAATCTTGCCCATATCAGAAACGTATTCTTGAACTGAAATGGTTAGTTTTCCTCTGTAATTCTTTTTTGGATTGTTACCATGTTTTGTATGCATTGAATAATCTATTGCATTTCTGTAAGGAGGTGAAGTAATGGTGAGATTTATTGTACTGTCAGGAATCTTAGATAGAACTTCGATATTGTCTCCGCAAGTTATCTTATTGATAAGCCTGACAACCATGGTGTTATCGACTTTCGTTTCGATTGCGTCTTTATAACTTTGCTTGTGTTATGTTTCAGAATAGCTTCAAAATATTTTTTACAAAAAACTTAGGCACTCAAGGTGTCATCTTGGGTTATTATCTGGATTTTGAGTTGGCTGAGGCCTTCCGATCTTTGAAGATATGATATCTCTTAGTTCATCGTCTGATTTATTTAAGAAATCCACGCCAAGTGACTTTGAAATCATTTCAAGCTTTTGTCTTTCGTTTTGGACTGGTCCATTGACTTCTACGTTGTGACTACTGAAATCCTTAAACTGGACTTGAACATCGTCTCTTGCCTTCCTATAATCTCCTACGGTTTTGCCCAACTTTTTGGCTACCTCAGGGAGCCGATTTGTTCCCAGCAAAACAATTATTGCAACAAATATGATGATTATCCACTCGCTGCCGAGGATATTAAGAAAATAATCTAGCACGAACTATTTTGGTCTGTTCTAGAATTAAAGATTTGGATTCCACTTTAGTTGCAATTTGCGCCTGTTCACAATAATCATTGAAGTCACAATAATGCCAATTACAAAAAATGCAAAATAGGGA
>JBHIDF010000090.1:0-3027 GCA_046759945.1 Nitrosopumilaceae archaeon | reverse complement strand
AGGTGATTTTAGGATACACTGCGATTTTGGACATGAAGAAGGTCAACATGGGCGTTCCACGACTCGTTACCGTAAAGCTATCCTCTCCAAAGAATTTTGTTCAAAGATTATCTGATATGAAAAAGTATCTGACCGATGCACCGTTTTGTGACTTCTCTGCAAGATCAAATGGCAACTTTGACTGGATAGAGCTCAAGTTTTTCAACAACGTCGACCAGGCAAACATTGAAGCTGACCTTTACAGAACTTGGTTTGGTGATATCATTGAAAACTATCAATCGTATGACCTTGACGTCTACAAGTTCGGATGGCAGTTATTTGAAGAAAAAGACTTTGACAGGTTCATAAAGATGATGAACAAAAAAGCAGAGACTGAAACACTACACGAGAAAAAATTCCTAATCCCTCAATTGTCAGCTAGCGGAAAACGCGAATAGAAAAGCGAAATTATCAGCTGAAATTTTAATAGAAAGAAAAACATCATGCTTCTTTGTGATTACAGTTTTTTTTATTATGATTTCATTACTTGCCCTACCAAGTGTGTCTTACAATCAAAATGATGTTCCTATTGACTTTGATAAAATAATAGAATTAGCACAAAACAAAAAGTACCAACAAATTCTATCGTATGTTGACGCTATCCTAGAGAAGAATCAAGATCATTACATGGCATTATTTGTGAAGGGTTCTGTACTTTATGAACTTGATAAAAATTACGAATCAATAGAATACTTTGACATGGTTTTACAGATGAACCCCCAAGATGCACTTGCATTAAAAAGCAAAGGTAAAGCGCTTGCCAGTCTTGAGAAATACGAAGAAGCTATACCATACTTTGACAGAGCTCTTGAGATTGACTCTTTTTTTGTCGAAGCTTACAACAACAGGGGTCATTCTCTTTACCATCTAGGTAAGTACCAAGAAGCGATAACAGACTTTGACAAGGCCTTAGAAATTGATCCTGCGTATGTAAGAGCGCTAAACAATAAGGGCATATCACTTGCAAAGCTGGGAGAATATCAAGAAGCTATAACCTACTTTGACAAAGCTCTTGCGATTGATCCTACCTACCTCAAAGCATTAAACAACAAGGGCTTTACCCTTTACAGACTTGGAACGTATGAAGAAGCGATAACATATTTTGACAGGGCATTAAAAATTGAACCAGAAAATGACGAATTGTTAAAAAAGAAGAAAAGAACACTTGATGTTCTAACCACGATAAATGCTATCCTAAATACTGATTCTGTTGTTGAACCGGACTGGATTCAAAACAATGTAAGATGGTTCAAAGAAGGACAAATTACTTTAGAGGATTTTCGAACAGGGATTCAGTATCTTATTGAAAAGGAAATAATTCGAGTATAGATTTATCCCTCTTTTTCCTTTCCACACTTTATCAAAAGATAATCAATAACATTTCTCTCTGAAACTTGTTTCATTTTGTTTAAAGACTTGAAAAGAATCTTCTCTACATAGGAAGGATATTTTGATAATATCTTATTTTTTAAGGAATTCCGGTTTTCTATGTAATAGTTTGCAAGCGGTTCGTATACCATAGATCCAATTTTTTGGATTTTGAGAATCCTAAAGCCACAATCCGTTAATGATGATTTTATGTAATCGATGCTGTAGTGTTCTGAGGACCAAGTCATAGACAATAATCCCAGTTTTACTATTGGAATTTTCTTCTCATTAACAACTGGTATTGCCAAAGCTAAAATACCTTCTTTCTTCAAAATTCTTTTCGATTCAGAAATAAAATTATCTAAGGGTTTTAAATGATGGGCAGATTCTAAGGCCAAAACTCTATCGACTGATTCATCCATAAAGGGAAGAGATGTTGAAGTTGCGTTTAGGAGGTTCATTCCATCAACGAAATCACCATTTGACTTTCGTAATGTTTTTCTGATTATCTCTGAGGATTGTTTTAATTGATTGAGATTGATGTTCAAACAAGTAATTTCAAGAAAATTGAATTGTAACTTCCATTGAATAGATGGCGCAGATAAGCCACTTCCAACGTCTACCACCCTTTTGCCAGTTTGCAAATCAGCCAATGCTCCGAAAACTTTACAAAGCTCAATTTGTGCCTCGATGGGTTCTCTAGATTTTCCAGTCCAATAGCCAAAATTCAGCATGTCACCACCAGTTGCTAGCCTCATTACATCTGAGAAAGTGTTATAGAGATTCACGACATCTTTTTCATTCCTTCGAAATGTCCAGAGGAATACCTCAAACGGGTCAATGGGAATCAATTTTTTCAACAAGGGATTCCATCTATTCTGTAGATAAAAACGCAGTCTCCGTTTCATACGTAAAAAATGCTCAAAATTTTCATAATATTTAGTGGTATCGTTAACAGTTCCTGTCGAATGGTCATCGTTTGAATAATCGTACAAGACGTGCGGAAAGGTTAAATCAGAATTTATGATCCGTTGATAAAGTGACAGCAATTAGAGCATCTAGTCTGTTTGTACTGGCGGTAATTTTAGGCATGTTTAACGTACCATTTGCCACAAACTCATCTGATAAGGACCAGAACTTTTTACCTTTAGAGTTAACAAGAACTCAAAGCGTCTTTGCACAAACACCAGATGAAATTTATCGACAATTTGAACAACTAGAAGATGAATTTAGAAAAAGGTTTGATTCACTACATGATGACTTTGAGGACAAGAGGTTTGAGCTAGAAGAATCTTTTCATGACCAGTTCAGAGCGCTAGATGATGAATTTCAAAGGGAGCTAAGAGAACTAGAAGACTCCTTTGATGAGAAAAGAAAAGTTCTTGAGAATGAAATTGATCGACAATTCAGAGTGCTAGATGATGAATTTGGAGAGCGCCGATTTGCACTTGAAAATGAAGCTGGAGATCGTGACATTTCACAAGAGATTCATGACCTTGAAAATGAATTTCAAGAAAAGAGACGCGCACTTGAGGAAGACTCTCGTAGACAATTCAGGGCATTAGATGATGATTTTGATGTGCAGCGACGTGCACTAGAGGACTCCTTCTTTGATGATAA
>JBHIDF010000089.1:0-3051 GCA_046759945.1 Nitrosopumilaceae archaeon | reverse complement strand
CAAGTAATTTCAGAGTGGGAAAAGACCTATCAAGGGGTAGATAGCATCTACGATAATTTACTGGTAGGAACAAACGAGCGAATGGCTTTAGAGAATTTTATTGAGGACAAATTACATCCTCGATTCGTGTACTTTTCTGACTACAAGAGGATTCACGGTAATATCAACTTGGATGAATACCTGAAGGAAGTGACAGGTAAACCACCGGCTAGAATAGAGTACGTAGAGGAATTTGATAAGGCTGAAACTATTGCAAATTTATTTTTTTTAGCTGAGCTTGACGGCGATAAGCTTGCCGAAGTGCAAAACAGCCCCTCCAAGTTAATAAAATTGTTGAACACAGCAAGTAGAAGGTTAACTGAAAGGCTTAGACCCGCATGGAGAGGAGACCCGATCCACGTAGATTTGCGATATTATCCTGGGAATATCATGAGCGTTGTAATCTCAGATATTCACAAAGACGGAACAGTTACCAATACAGGCCTACTAAGTAGAAGAGCAGAAGGATTCAAATGGACATTTTCTTTTATCGTAAATTTTGCAGCGGAGACACAAAGATCAGAACTAAAAGACACAATATTGTTACTTGATGAGCCCGCAAGAAATTTGCATCCAACTCAACAAAGAGGAATAGCCGACCTGTTAAAAAGTCTGACAGGAACAAATCAAATTTTGTATGCAACTCATTCACCCTATATGATCTTTGATTACACTCCTGGAAATCTACTCGTAGTTGAGCTGGATAAAAAAAGACACCTCAGTCGGATTTTTCACGATTACTGGAATGCAGATGATGCTACGCTGACTCCAATTCTGTATGGTCTATCAAGAGGACTAGTAGAATCGATCGTGGATAGGGAAGTAGGAAGTAACTCAAGGCCAGTTATTATAGTGGAAACAATGTCTGATGCAATGTATCTGAATGCCTTTGATAAATTTCTTCAAGATCCTAACATTTCCATGAACCCCCTTAACGTCGTTGCCGCGTACAACAAGAATTCAGTTTTACCACTTGCAATATTTTACAGAAATCATGGGTACAACACTTTTGTTTTGTTAGACGATAGTGAGGAATCACACCAAATATCAAGGCAGCTCCAAGCGAATGAATTTGAGTCCATGCAGACAATATTTTTCGAACTTGGAGGAAAGCCTATCCAATCAATTGAGGACTACATAGTAAACGAAGATTATCTTCATGCGGTCAATCAAACGTACGAAATTAAGCTAAGAAAGGAGGCATACACAAACTTGACAAAAGAGTATGTCAAGGCTCAGGGTAAGAAAGGATTATTAGAAAACCTCAATCAAATTTGGGAAAAAAATAAGGCAGCGGGTTGGGGCACATTCGACAATGAAGAAATCTGCAGATACATATGTGAAAAGATTGCTCTCAATGATGCAGATTTTCTGTCAGATAAAACACGAGATCAGTTGAGGTCTTTATTCAGATTAATTGCTGAAAAGATTAGACAGTACCAAAACTTTGCCTCTCGTTCTAAGGCAGTCGAAAGCGCGCGGGCGTGAGACAAAGTAGAATTTGTCCTTTACTCATAATTAATGTGTTCCAAAATTAAAACGAAGAAAAAAGCATAGTAAACTTGTTAAGGTTTAATTTGGAGGGTAAGAGCTGGTGTATCATATGAGTAGAGCCTTAACAAAAGGCTTGTTTCTAGTAACATTACTTGTTGTAGGAACATTTTCACTAGCTGTTTTTCCAGTGGTACAAGCAGTTGAAAAACCTGTAACAGCAAAGAGCATTGCGTACGAAGGTACGACCATCATTGAATATCAAAATAGTCAAGACAGCGGTATCGACATAGAATCTATCAGAATGTGGCTAAGTAAGGAAGTAAATTTCAAATCGTTCAAAACCGAGAAAGGCTGGGTTGGGAAAAAATCACTTACAGGTGTCATAACTTTTACTGCTACTGAATCAGTAAAACCTGGCGAATCTGTAAAGTTCGGCATAAAAACTGACAAGACAAATCCAGCAATAAATTGGAAGGCGTTTGATGGAAAAGGAAATCAGATCGCAACGGCAAAAACACTAGTATCAGCTCAAGAATCCAAACCAAAAGATTCAACACCGGGAGAAACTACCACAAAAATAAATGGAAATTCGGCCATTTTCGACAATTCTGTTTTTAGATTGATTCCATCAGAACCGAAGGTTGGTTCTTCCATACGTGTGTTAGGAGAGAATTTTGGTGCAGTAAAAGATCTTGAATTCTATATAGGAAATAAAAAAATCAAATCCTTTACATCAAATGATGATGGCAGCTTCACAGTAACTATTAAAGTTCCAGAAAATCAACCTGCCGAAAGAACTGACTTTATTGTAAAAGACCTGCTCGGTAATCAAAGGTCTATGAGTCTTAGAATAAAGGAATCAGACAGCAGAATACTCACTCCAGAGGAAATAAGATTAACAATCCACACCTATGGTGACGTGTTCTACAGGGGTCAAGAGGTCGAAATTTCAGGTACGGCTGCTCCACTTAGTACCGTCACCATCTCAATTACCAATCCAGACGGTGAACAGGTTTCCACCATAGTCGTTGAGCCAGATATCAAAGGCAATTTTGTAACCACACACATGGTCCCATTGGATGCCATGTTTGGTAAATACGTAAGTGATGTATCTGATGGAAAAACCTCCATCAAACACAGGTTTAGTATAGAAACTGCTCAGAAAATAGTGATTATTCCAGCCAAGGAATTTTTCGAGCCAGGTGAAACTGTACTATTTAACGGTACAGCAATCCCTGACGAGGAGCTAGAAATAGTGATTGAAGATCCAACAGGAAAGGAGGTGATTTCAACTATCATTGATGTCAGATCATCTGGTAAGTTTGATTATGAATTTCTCCTAGATGACGCTGCCATTAAAGGAACTTGGGTATTATTTGCCGCTCAAGGAGGCGAAACAGAGATTTTTCTTATAGGTGTGGGTCAGCTTCCAGAGCCTCAATTAGTAATTAGAGCGGACAAATTAAACTACAAAGCTAATGAAAATGCTTTATTAGAAATATCAGGGCCAGCTTCTAC
>JBHIDF010000088.1:0-3096 GCA_046759945.1 Nitrosopumilaceae archaeon | reverse complement strand
AGGCATGATTGTAAAGATTTCATGTGACTTCTGCAAAGGACAAATAGAAGGTAAACCAAGAATATTCAAGTTCGCTAATTTTGAACGATTTTTTTGTTGCACATCCTGTAAATCCTTGTATAAAGAAAAATACAAGAACAGAATCGAATCATTATTAAGTAAATCGAGTAAGTAGTTCAGAAAAAATTTAACGAATCAAAACGACAAGCAAGATAATTGGGGTACGACAAATCAAAAACTAACTAGTCTTAAATGTTCTATATTATAAACAAGGAATACCATCAGAAATTTATGCAGAAAGACCGTCTTTCGGAATGGTTTGTCCCAAAATTTGGTTCTGAGAGTTTTCGACTAGGGATTGGGATCCTATTTTTACCTTACACAGGAATGGTGGTATCTTTTGCGGCTTGGGGTTCTCTTGCAGGTAGCTTTTCTCTTGAAAGGCTTGTAGCTATTTGTCTCCTGTATTTTTTAGCACTCGGAGTATCAGCTCACTGTCTTGACGCACTAGCTGGAAAAACAAAGCCATGGGGCTTTTTATCAAAAAAGAAGTTGTGGGCAATTTCCATGACTTCCTTAGGAGGAGCTTTTATCATCGGCTTACATTACGCATTTTTGGACTCGCCTCTTCTGATTCCAATCGGAATTGCCGAGACCTTTTTTCTCTTTGCATACAATTTGGAATTATTTGGTGGAAAATTTCACAACAATGCCTCCTTCGTAATATCATGGGGTGCACTGCCAGTCTTGGCCGGAGCTGCAATCCAGACAAATTCCATATCTTCGGAGGGTCTTGTGCTTTGCGGCATAGCAAGCGCGTTAAGTTATGTATTGATAAAAACGTCAAGAAAGTACAAGGACCTCAGAAGCCAATCTGCTGATTATTCTCTAATTTACAAGAAGGAAGTTATTCTGAAACTAGTGAGCTTGGGAGTAATTATCGGAACTATCTTCTTTTTCCTTATAAGACATCTTTAATTGAATTAATTCTATTATAATTACATGACAACCATTGACCCTAATCTAAAGAGTCTTCTTGACGCTCCAGTGGGTCAAATTGCAAACACTCTTGAAAAAATTCTAAAATGCCATGTTAATCTAGACATAATAGAGCAGAATTCAACTTCAGGAACGGAATTTGTAAGAAAGATAACAATAACTGCTAAAGAATTACCAGTAATTCGAGCTGTTGTAAAGTTTGACTCACAAGTTCTTCCAAGCAACGTACTATCACAGCTATTAAAAAAGAAAGATGGGATTGGAACCATCCTTACAAAAAACAGCATAAAAGCACACCGAAAAGTAACCTCCCTTTCCTTTGATCAAAACGGGGAAAAAGTAATGAGGAACTACCAAATAGTGTACAACAGTTCTGTATGGTTTCAGATTTCGGAGGAAATAAGACTAGACTACATTATTACCAGTAAGAATGGTTGATGACTCCGTCAGAGGTTGTATTTCAACTAGTAAACCATGTTTCTTCATTACAGTTTCATATTCTTCGACCCAATTACTTGATCTTATTAACTTTGGAAGCTCAACAAAGACTTCCTTCCAAGTTGGAAAAAAATATCCTATTAGACCCAACATCACAAAATACAGATTCCACAATTTTCTGGCAGCCTTATGTTTAGGATAAATAAAATCATGAAGGATTATTTTTCCGCCTGGTTTTAGATGAGCCAAACAGGATTTTATGAGAACTTCTGCTCTGCAGTATTTTGCAAGATATGATGAGGTAATGCAGTCAAACTTGCGATTCAGATTTAATTTTTCTGCATCTTGGTTAACAAAGAAGATATTTTGATATGATTTTAACTTCTTTTTTGCCACTTCAAGATAACTTTCTGTAACGTCCACACCAACTATTTTTGCATCAGGAAATTTTTCAGAAATTTCTCTTGTGAGTATTCCAGTTCCGCAGGCAAGATCTAGTATTGAGTAGCTTGGCGGAATTTTTTTTACAATTTCTTTTTTCCAGTGTTTGTCTTTTCCAAAAGTAGTCCACCGTATGATTTTATCGTAGGTTAGTGCAGTACTATCGAAAAATTTCGGGACCAGATCTTTAGGTGGTTCTGACATCAACTCTCTATAATGTGGAAACCATACTTTAAAGCGCTTTTACGTGTAGAAGGAAATCTAAAAGGAATAAATGATAAATTAGATCCAGTTTTATGGAAACTGATGATGCTAAACTATGCCTATCCTCTTTACAGGCCACCTTCTGAGGCAAAATCTCTCATATTTCAAGTGACCATAGGTTGTTCATACAACGTATGTTCCTTCTGTAATATGTACAGGTCCAAGGAGTATGTTGAGAGGTCCTGGGAGGAAATCAAGATGGAAATTGATAGTATGGCAAAGCAAGTGCCAGAAACAAAAAAAATTTTTCTAGCAGATGGCGATGCACTTAATCTCTCAACTGATTACATGATTAAGATCGTCAATTATCTATACAAGAATTTTCCAAAGCTAGAGAGAGTTTCTTGCTATGCAATGCCTATGAACTTACTAAAGAAAACTCCAGAAGAGCTGAAAAAAATGAATAAAGCCGGTCTTGACATGCTCTACTTAGGGATAGAGAGCGGATCAGATATTATTTTGAAAAAAGTGACTAAAGGAGCTACAGCCCATGCAATAGTCAAGGCTTGCCGCAAGGCAAAGGATGCTGGATACATTTTGTCTTGCATGATAATCTTGGGGTTAGGGGGGAAAACTTACACAAAAGAACACATCCAAGGGACTGCAGAGGTGATAAATGCCACCTCTCCCCATTACGTTGCAGCCCTTACGTTATACCTCGAGGATGGTATAAAGGATGAATTCTTTACAAAGTTCGATGAGCCGTTTATTTCCATCAGTGATTCTGAGGCACTAGATGAACTTGAGGACCTCGTGAGTAAGGTAGACGTAAAAGACCAAGTTATTTTTAGAGCAAATCATGGGTCTAATGCTTATACCGTTGGCGGAACGTTACCTGAAGAAAAACAGATGATTCTTGAAAAAATTTCATGGTTAAAACAACATCCAGAAGTTTGTAGACCAGAAGGACTTAGAGGATTTTAGCTGTCATGGTGGGCCCACAGGGACTCTACC
>JBHIDF010000087.1:0-3113 GCA_046759945.1 Nitrosopumilaceae archaeon | reverse complement strand
TGCTTTGCAAGACTATCTAAAACTGAATATCCTATCTTTCCAGGAGTAGAAGAAGCTCCTACTAGGGCTACCGACTGGGGGGTGAAAAATTTTTCCATAAATTCAGCATTTGGTTTTGCTTTTGATATTGCACCTTTTTTTACTTCATTTCTCAAAATAATTTTTGCATCTACAACATAGTAAGACTTTGGATAAACTACGACTGGATTGAAGTCGATACTATCAAAATGACTTGCGTTTTCAGCTCCAAGCTTGCCAATCTGTACCAAGGCCTTTGCAAGCATGTTTTGGTCTATTGGCTTGCTTCCCCTGAACCCTTTGAGTAACTTCGACCCTTTCAGCTCATTAAGCATTGACTTTGCATCTGCTGTCGTAATGGGTACCAATCTGAAGGCAACATCTCTGAAAACTTCTGTTAGTATACCACCAAGTCCGACCATTATGACTGGTCCAAATTGTGGATCATTTTGAAGACCAACTATAAGCTCTACTCCCTTTGGAACCATCTTCTCAAGTAAAATTCCCTTTAGTAGAATGCCTTTCTTTTTAGAGATTCTTTTGTACATATCATTAAAAGCTTTTTTGACCTCTACTTCATTTTGTAATCCAACCTTTACTCCACCAACCTCTGTCTTGTGTAGTATTTGTGGTGAAACTACTTTCATTACTAACGGAAAACCTATCTTTTTTGCAGCTTTTACTGCTTCACTAGTAGAATTAACAAGTGCGAAACCGGGAACTTTGATGCCGTATTTTTTTAAAATTCCTTTTGATAGGTCTTCGGTGATGACCTTGTGATCTGTTTGTATTGTTTCATCAAAAATTTTCATGACTTGGCTCATGATTAGATCGAAAAATCTCTTTCTCATTATATTAAACTTTTGTCAAAGTCTGGAGATTTTTTTTGAAAACTACTTAATATTTCCACTATCAACTTATATCATGCAATTTACTGAACTAGAAATCCAAGACGTGAAGAATTTCATAAATTCTCTTAACTCAAAAAATGAAAGTATTGTAATAGTTGAAGGAAAACGAGATTCGGCCGCATTAAAGAAGCTTGGATTTAGTGGTAAGATGTGTGAGTTTCATCGCTTTAAAGGACTTGCACGTTTTGTAGATTCTGTTGCTTCTTACAAACACCTAATTGTTTTACTAGATAGTGATAGAAAAGGAAAGTACCTGACGAGCAGGATTATAGAACAGCTAGAACATCGTACCAAGATCGATCTTTCGTTTAAGAAAAAACTTGCTGCTATAACAAGAGGCAAAGTGCGGCACATAGAGGATCTCATAATGTACGAGCCTTTCCTACAATGAGAGCAGAACGCTTTTTCTCATCTATATAAAAAGCATTATATTCACGAATAAGGAAAGTATCTTGATTGAGAATTAGAAGGTTAACTAATTGCCAAATACAGGAATTGTCAAATATCATGTTAAGCTTACCTTTGAAGTCGATGGGCTAGTTGAACGAGCAGACATAATTGGAGCAATTTTTGGCCAAACGGAAGGTCTGCTAGGCCCAGAGATGAATCTGAATGAGCTTCAAAAAGTCTCAAAGGTAGGTAGGATAGAAGTCAACGTTAGTAGTACATCTAACACAACGAAAGGCGACACATTGATTCCTATGAGTACAGATATTTCTACAGCAGCCCTTCTTGCAGCAGCAATAGAAAGCATCGATAAAGTAGGTCCTTTCGAATGTTCTTTTAAACTGGAAGCTATCGAAGATGTCAGGGCTTCCAAGAAAAAGGATATCGAAGGCAGGGCCAAGGAGATTATGAAGAACTGGTCAACTAGGACAATTAGCGAAGGCGACGAAATGCTAAAAGCTGTGACAGAAGTCGGAGTCTCAGGGAAGATTCAGACATATGGAAGGGAGAAGCTTGCGTGCGGGCCAGGTGTTTTCGATTCTACTTGGATAATTCTGGTTGAAGGAAGAGCAGATGTGATAAATTTGCAGAGGGCTGGTTTTGATAACGCCATTGCAATAGAAGGTGCAAAAATTGATGAATCAATAAAGGGGCTGTGTGAGAAAAAATCACGAGTAGTGGCATTTTTAGACGGGGACAGAGCAGGAGGCTTTATCCTAAAGGAACTGCAGTCCTTGGTTCACGTCGATGTAGTTCATCGAGCCCCTTCAGGACTTGAAGTAGAAGAACTGACTCCGCAGCAAATCGCAGACATTCTAAAAGATACTGCAAAAGATATGACCAAAGTAGTCGCAAAACCCACTATTAAAGATCCAAACGACCAACCACTGGCAGATATCGCAAAGAAAGTCTATCCAGATCTGAATGAATCGCTTGAGGCCGTGGCTCTCGATAATGACCTTAATGAGGTCTTCAAAGTGGCGGTAAGTGAGTTAGTCGGAAAAATATCAACGGACTCGGGTATCAAGTATCTCGTTCTTGATGGGATAATAACACAAAGGTTGATTGATGCTGCAAAGCAAGCAGGAGCAGAGTATGTTGTGGGTCATCGTACAGCAAAGATCAAAAGTGATGCGGGACTGAAGCTCAGAACATTTACAGAGTTGGGAATCGCATAGCTAAAAGTCCTATGGCAGACCTCAAGGTTCAACACATCTTAACTTTAGCAAACCTATTATCAAAAGGAGCTAGACACAATTTTGTTACTATAACAACGTCATCTCTTGCAAAAAGTATAAGCAAGTCTCAGCAAGCTGCATCAAAACATCTTTTGGAACTTGAACAAGATGGATTCATAGAAAGAATAATGGATGGAAGAAAAGTTGCCGTAAAAATCACAACCAAAGGATATTCAGAGATCGCAAGGGTTGGGTCTATCCTCAAGACAAGTCTGGATTCTTTATCATCAACAATCGAACTGAAAGGAAAACTAGTTTCTGGAATGGGAGAAGGTGCATACTATATGTCACGGAAAGGATACACAAAACAATTCAAGTCAAAGATCGGATACGTTCCTTACCCTGGAACTTTGAATGTTAAATTAACGAAGAAGGAATTCACCGAGGCGAAGTATGAGCTTGATGGTCTTGATGGCATAGTGATTAATGGATTTTCTGACGGAAAAAGAACCTACGGGGGGGCAAAGTGCTTTCATGCTAAAATCAACGAATCCATTGA
>JBHIDF010000086.1:0-3134 GCA_046759945.1 Nitrosopumilaceae archaeon | reverse complement strand
GCTCCTAACACAATGACATTTCCCCGTTCTGTTAGCCCATCCATTAATGCCAAAAGTTGTGCTACCACTCGCTTTTCTACGTCTCCATATGCTTCCTCTCTTTTTGGTGCTATCGCATCGATTTCATCTATGAATATAACACTTGGAGAATTGTCCTTAGCTTCTTTGAATATGGTACGAAGTCTTGCTTCTGTTTCACCATAATACTTGTTCATTATTTCTGGTCCGTTAATAGAGTAAAAGTTTGCTTCAGACTCGCTTGCAAGGACCTTTGCAATCAGCGTTTTCCCACATCCAGGGGGTCCATATAGTAAAATTCCACTGTGTGGCTCTATTCCAAGTCTGCTAAAAACTTCGGGATGGCGTAGAGGTAACTCTACAATCTCTCTCATTCTCGTAATCTCATGTCCTAACCCACCAACCTCTTCATATGTCACTCTAGCCTTTTTATCAACAGCAGGCTCTGTTAAGATTGAAAGATTTGTTGTTCGGTCTATAGAGACAACATTTTTTGGAGAAATCCTGTCAACCTTAAAGTTCATTGAATTGCCAAGAATCATTACAGAAATCTCATCCCCATGAGAAAGAGGCAGTCCTTTGAGTCTATTCTTTACAAAATCTGTAAACTCTTTGTCCACTGTAACATTATCACTTAGAGGCATCAAGACAACCGTTTTCCCAGGTTTTGCTACTACTTTTTTTACGTGAACAAGATCATTTAGTCCGACACCAACGTTTTTTCTTATTTGACCATCAACGCGTATGACATCTGGATGTTTCTCATCTTCATCGGTTGGCCATACGATCGCACAACTAGAATTCTTCCCAACGATTTCTATCATATCGCCTGGTGCTACTTTCAGAAAGTCCATTGCATCAGGACCTATTCTCGCACGTTTTTTACCAACGTCTCGTTGTTTTGACTCTCCTATGCGCATTTGTAAGTATTCACTTTTTCGAGGCACAAGTTCCACCTATTTTACATCAACAGAGGTCCGACTCATTCCCAATACTTCGAAACCACTTACCCCATCTACAGAGTTGACTAAATTTTCAAGTGCATCCATCTGACCCTCCTTGTCATCTAATGTAAATTCTACATTAAGAAAGTAGAGCCCAAACGCAAGTGGCTCTTTTGTATATTTTATTAATTCTATTCCATGGTTCAAAGTATCTGTTATTTTTTTTGCTAGCTGATCAAGATCTATTTCTGTCCCAGTGGGCATAACTTTAGTTCGGAGCAAAAGGCGAGCCATTTCTACGGTCCCTCAAAATTGCAAGATCTGCACTTGTAGGTATTTGCAGATTCTCTGCAGCTCTGGCATCGCCACAAAAGGACCTCGCCGCAATTTGGACAGTTGAACTTTACACACTTGTCGTTAGGCATGATGGATCTATGACATGAGCTACATACAGGAAGGGTAATTGCAGTAGACACGGCGAAAGCTCTCTACACTCGAAATTTATACGTTGCCTATCTAGCGGTTTCATCTCATGTAAACAGTTTTCTAAACTCACCTCCAAGAATTGCCTTCATCGCTTTAATTGATCCCTTAACTCCGAGAAGTTTGACAAGTGCCTTTGAATGAAAATCAAAACTTTCGGCTCTCGAAATTTCTTTAATGACTTGTGGTGTTATCGAGTCAAAGATCTTCTCGATTGTTTTGTTATCTAGTCTCTCGAGTAACCTTCTTGCTAACAACATGTTATCAAACTCCTTGCCAAATTTTTTAAGCCACCTATTTTGATACTTGGCTAGATCAGAATAATTTCCTGAATTTAGAAATTCTGAAATTGCTTTTCCTGCATAGATTGCTCCTAACCCACACGAGTATATCCCTCCTGCAGTGGTTGGCTTCGTCTGTCCTGCCGCATCACCAACAGTCACTATATTTTTTGAAATAAAATTCTTTATAGGACCCTTGATCCAGATCGGAGCAAAAATCTTTCTAACTATGAAATGCTTTCCCTTTCCTGCAAGGAATTTATCAAGAGCAGTTGCAGCGTTAATGCCTCTTCCAGCAGCTCCAACTTTTCCAAGACCGGTACCTGTTGGTATTATCCAAGAAAAAAAGCCAGGATATTTTTCAGCATTCAAGTAGACCTGAACCTTTTCCTTCTCAATCCAATCAGCATAAACTTCGTATTGTGCAGACTGGAGAACCCCATCCCTATCCTTGTGAATGATTGAAGAAACACCACACGCATCTACCAAAATTTTACATTTCAGGTTTCCATCGGTTGTTGTAATTTCACCATCCTTGATTTTCTTAAGCGATGTTTTGATTCGTATCTCGGCTCCGCTATTTTGTGCTTGGTGTGCTATCTGTTTATCAAGTGAGCGTCTGTTCACTACGGCAACCTTTTGTGATTGAGAATCAATTGAAAAATTCTTTCCTGCTGGAGAAAACATCTCTGCTGATTCAATTTGATTGTCTAGCGTTACTCTGGTTGGAACAACCCCTAATTCATCTAACGCTGAGATGCTGACCATACCTCCACAGTGTTCTGGCGTGCCTATCTCCGAGTCTTCTTCAAGGATCAAGACACTGTGTCCAGACCTAGCAACTTCTCTTGCGGAAAGTAGGCCAGAGATGCTTCCACCTGCAACTACTACCTCATAGTCCATGTCTTACCTTTTTTTGACAATTATTTAATCCTAAATTGGCAGTCAATGTTTTATCTATTCGATAAATCATTTCAATTCTAAAGTTTATCATAGAAGCACTCCAACTTTAAAAAAGTGGGCTCAATAAAACAAGTCATCGTAGTACGAAGTGATTTAGAAATGGGCAAGGGAAAAGTAGCTGCCCAAGTGGCCCATGCTTCTGTCCTTGGTGCTGAAAACGTCCGTAAGTCTCATTCCGACTGGCTTGATGAATGGGTAGCTGGTGGGCAGGAAAAAATAGTTGTAAAAGTTGCAAACCTGAAGGAACTGCAACAGATACAGCAACATGCATTCTCGCTTAATCTTCCATGTTCTGAGGTAGAAGACGCAGGACGTACACAGATTGCAGCAGGTACACTCACTTGCATCTCAATAGGACCCGCACCTAAAGAAATCATTGATAAGGTAACTGGCGATTTGAAATTGTTGTAGAGAATTTTTTCAAATTGCAAAAATTGATTGGAAT
>JBHIDF010000085.1:0-3195 GCA_046759945.1 Nitrosopumilaceae archaeon | reverse complement strand
GAATTTCCAAAAGGAACAGTCAAGGTTGATGACGTTGTAATTGTTGTTGAAATAGCTGATACTCCTGCTGCTCAAGCAAGAGGTCTAATGTTCAAGGAACAACTTCCATACGAAGAGGGGATGCTTTTTGTGTTCAAAGACATGCAAATAAGGTCTATGTGGATGTTGAACATGCAATTTCCACTAGACATAATGTGGTTTGACAGTGAGGGAAATGTAGTTCACATAGAAAAAGATACCCAACCATGTAAATCCGCTTTGGAAACAGCAACATGTACGTTCCAAAATGGTGCAGGGGAGGAAGCACAGTATGTTTTGGAAGTCACCGCCGGATTTGTGGACAAATTTGGTATTACTAAAGATTCCAAACTTGAAATAATTTCTATTTGATTTTTATTTACAACCCTTCGATGGTTTATCTGAAACTTACACAGTTGTGTTTTGAAGTCTTTTTCGTTTTTCTTCTGTCCTTTTTTCTGATTGAAATCTTTCTAGCTCGTATTGTTTCAAGTCAACGAATTTCATAATTTTGCACAGAGTTGGATGGACTTTCTTTATTGCTTTGAACATTTGCTGTGATACCTTCCTATAGTCCGGGTGCCCTTGTGGGACTGTCCTGAGCTCAATTAGATGACAAGCTTCCCGTAAATTAAGATGCATGAAATAGGGATAGTTGTAGGCAAGGTTAACTACATACTGAGCTTGCTCTGGCATTTTTTTTCTCATAAGTTCAAAAACCTCTTTGGTCTTGTACATGCAATCTCTATAGTCTTTTTCGATACCTAGTGCTGAAACTTCCTTTGGTACTGAAAATCCATGATCTGTTGTAAGTAATTGTCGTTCAAGAGTTAGAGCTCTATGTCTATGAAAATCTCGAAACATTCCAAAGTTTGTTAGCAAATCAAAAGTGTATTCAGTTAATTCAAACGCGCGTGGTGGTCTGTGTCTCCTATTTTTCCGAAGGCTTACAAAGGACTTTATTATTTTCTCCCTTGCTTTTGGAGCTAGTTTTCTTACGTTTGCAAGAATAATTCTGTAAGGCGTTCCAGGAGCCTGCTCATACAAAATAGCGGAAATTATCTTTTCAGTTGCCTTTGTTTCTGTATCGTACTCTATCAAGTCTACCTGAAAATTTTTCTTTGTCTTATTTTTCAGATACTTTGTGAAGACTGATGCTGTTGTTTTTATGTCATTTAGATATTTTTGCAGGACTTTGCCATAATCGTCATTAGACCGTCTCACAAACGATTTGATGACCGTATCTAGTTCACGCTTGATTTTTGAAGCTAGCACTCTCTCTTCTTCCAAATTTGAGCCAAATAGTATGGTCAAGAGATACTCAAAGGCCCTCCCATTACCAGTAATACCCACGTTTGTGAGAGTGGCGGCAGGAAGAAGCCCTCTCAAGATGTCAAGTGCCTTTGCTTTTGTGACTGCATTGTGAATTCGTACCGCAGATTTAACATCTGATTCCTCTTTTAGTTTCGAGAAGTATTTCTCGTTGCCACTCGAATCTTTGAACTTGTATTTTTCTATAGGATCTCTTTCCCTAACGTATGAAATCATTGAATCAAGATTTTTTGAATAAACATCAAAGTCTAGATTGCATGCTTCTAAATATAGGTCAGCAAACTTTGATTTCATTATGGATGGTTCCCTGTAGAATTTGTATTCGTCGTTGATTTTTTTGTCCCACTTTACATAACGGGTAGATTTTTCCAGATATGATAGACCTATTCTTCTGTCTTCAATTTTCTGCACAGCAACATTTGACAACCCTTCGATTGCAATTTGGGCCTCTCCCAACTCTGCTACTGAATCATCTCCATACTCTAGAAGGACTCTATTGTAAAATTCTTCTCCACGACTTTCATTTTGTAAAAACTCGTCAATGAATACTCGTCGCATGCTTTTATCCGTCCTACTGTATCGCGACATCAGAGCACCGCGGTCAACTTGTTTTGGTGTAGTTAATGCAAAAACAGAATCATTAACGTTTGAAAAGTGCTTTGATAAAATCTCCTTTTCAGAAGCAGTAAACTCTTCGGACATTACGGATGGAAAGTGGTCTAATTATAATAATTTACTTTTTGTCTATTTTGATTAGATCAGACGATTTGAAAGACGGTTTTTCATGTCTTGACTGCCATCTTAACAAAACTTCTTTTAATGAATCAGCTTCATTGGTGTCTTCTGTATAAAGCAGCATAGTCATCCATCTACCTTTGCCAGCCTTTCCGCCAACGGAGTTCATCCAGAACTCTGTCGGCAAAGTCTGAAGTGCTTTATTTTGTGGATCGCGAGTCATGTCTATCCATCTTTTTGATACAAAATGCAATATTTGATCTAGGCTATCTTTGTCAATCATTGACATCTATCATTTTTCATGAAATTTTAAAATTGCGAAAATTGTTCCTATTTTTATCTCTCCTCAGGTTTTGTTAATTCGATCTTACAAAAACCGAAAACCTTATTCACACCTTCTTCATTATACGGATTTCTAAACAATGGCCAATGAGCAAAGAAGACATGGATATGACCGGCAAACCAGTCAAAGACTTGTATGGAACTTCCATTGGTAAAGTGGTAGGTACAATAACTGACATAGAGGGAACAATTCAAACAGTCGGCGTTGATTGTGGTTGGAAAGGACTTGAACAGATTCCTTATGAGCACCTAGTTTTTCAAAACGATGTTGTGATATACATACCAGAGTGGAGACTAGAGGCCCAACGATTATTGCGTGAAAAGGGATTGACACTGAGCCGCATGAAAGCCCTTCTAGATATTGAAGCTGCAAACGACGAGATGAAAGAAGATGCCGGGCTAATTAATGAAAAGTACAAGGAAAAATTACACTCCATAGAAGAAAAAGAAAAAAAAGTCATTGAACAGTTAGACGCTCGTAGAAAAGAGCTAGAAGAAAAAGTTAAATCAATTATGGTATTGGTATTTGACGCCAAAGTTCAGTACAAGAGCAACGAGACATCAGAAGGTAGGTATGAATCAGTAAAGGTTCAAGCTGCTGCAATGATGGAACCAATAGAACACGAGAAATCAGAAATTTCAAACATAGAACGTAGAATAGAAGATCTTTCCTTGGAGAGTGTTGCACCGCCTCAAACAACTAAAGAAAAAATTCAAAATTCCGCAGTTTCTTACTTGAACCAAGAACCTACAACTGATTCAACACCT
>JBHIDF010000084.1:0-3208 GCA_046759945.1 Nitrosopumilaceae archaeon | reverse complement strand
CATCCATTTCCATCTGTTGAGCTGCTGGTATCCTGGCTAGACCATCGATATCTGACTCGAGACGCCTGTCGACTCCAAAAAACTCAATTTCCTGTTTTAGTGGAGAGTAAAAGTATTGCAAATATGCCAAGACTCCTGAATAGTACTCTTGCAAATACAAATCACGGTCTCCTTTTATGAGTCCCTGAGAAATTAGCCTGTCACGTTTTTCAACGTAATCTTTTTCGCTTGTGGCAAGAAAGTATCCCTTCCCACCTGCTGCTCCATGACGCTTAGCAATGACGATTCTGTCAATATTTTTTGGGTTTGGCACTGACCTTGGTATGTCAAGTTTAGCTTCACGCATCAGTTTTTCTTTCATGGTTCTATCTGACTCCCAACGCAACATCCACTTGTTTCCGAAAATTGGATTTTTTATTGATTCAATTTCCTCTGAGCTCATTTGTGAAATGAGTGTACCATGGGGAATAATGATAGCATCATTTTCACTAAGAATGGACGTACATTTTTGTTCTATTAATTCAAGAAAAGAATCCACCGGTACTAGCTCATCAATGAATCCGAATCTGTGGTAAAGTTTTTCACGTTTTTTTTCACAGATTAAAATTGTCTTAAATTCCTCGTCTTTTGCACCTTTTAGCACCTGTAGCGCACAATGAGATCCTAGTGTCGCTATAGATGTCACGCTGTTCCTCCGCTATCTGTAAAATTAAACTACATATGAAAGTTGCATACTTGTATGAGAAAATATGCAAAACTTTGTCCATTTTGTTACTTTTAATCTCTCGATAAATTTCGCCAATTCCATGAAATTAATAACAGTGGATTTGTCAAATTAATTCAGGAAATGATTGATACAGAACTGGGAGAGTGGCGCCGTTCTCATTATTCCAGAGAACTTCAGACGTCTAAAGACAATGATGATGTTACGGTCATGGGCTGGGTTTCTAGCCTGCGTGGTCATGGAAATATCTCTTTTTTGACCATCGAAGACAAAGAAGGCTCCATACAAATTGTAACCAAAAAAGATGAATGCTTTGATGAGATTAGAGAAAGAATTTCAAAATTGAAGGAACACTCGTGTATTGCTGTAAAAGGAAAAGTAAGAAAATCTGAGAAATCGCCATCATTTGGTACAGAGATCGTTCCATCAGAGTTGAAGGTATTTTCAGAAGTTGAAAAGACACCACCATTCGATCCTAATGCTCGAAGTGTCAAAAACATCGACACCAGATTAGAAATCCGCGCCGTAGATCTGCGACGAAAAACACTGCAAGATATTTTCAAAATTAGAAACTCTGTGTTAAAATCAATCCGACAGTATTTTATCGATGAAAAATTTATTGAAGTAAACACTCCGAAGATGATTGCAACAGCCACCGAAGGTGGTGCTGCGTTGTTTCCAATTTTTTATTACAATAAAGAAGCATTTTTAGCTCAAAGTCCACAGCTTTACAAAGAACAACTTACAATGAGTTTCGAAAAGGTATTCGAAATAGGTCCCATATTTCGTGCTGAATCATCCCGTACGAATCGACATCTCTCTGAAGCTATATCAATAGACATGGAAGAAGCATTTGTTGACTACAACGATATAATGAATAGAATAGAGAAAATAATAATAAAAGTTATTGATGCTGTTCGAGGATATACAAAAATTGATTTAACTACAGGAATACTTCCTCCGGAAGTACCATCAGTGATTCCGCGATATACCTATTCTGAATTAGTTGAAAAAATGGAAAAAGCAGGCCTAAAAACAGAATGGGGAGACGACCTTTACCCGTCAAACCTAAAAAAAATTGGATTAGAAGGATTCTATTTCATAAAAGATTGGCCGACGGCACCAAAACCATTCTATGTCAAAGCAAGCAAAAATGATCCGAAGATCTCGGATTCGTTTGATTTGATGTTTGGTGATTTAGAAATTTCTTCTGGCAGCACAAGGATTGATAAAAGAACTGATTTGGAAGAACAAATGAAGAACAAAGGAATGAAAATAGATGCATTTGAGTATCATCTTGGAATCTTCGATTATGGAGTTCCACCGCACGCTGGTTGTGGAATAGGTCTTGAAAGGTTAATGATGGCCCTTACTGGTACCGAAAATATACGTGACACAACATTTTATCCCAGAGATGTTGATAGACTAACACCATAGGTGAAATAATTGGTAACCAAGGAAGAGATTGAACACGTTGCAAAATTAATGAGAATAGAAGTAGATGATCATATAGTACACATTGATCGTGTTCAAAAAATGATTGACTATTTTGATATTCTTGATAAGGCAGGTGTAGAATCGGAAGAACTAATAGTTCAAGAACAAACAGTTGATAATCTTAGAGAAGATAAGCACATACCTTATGATGAAAAATTAATTGATACGCTAAAAAATTACAAAGGTTCCTACGTTAGAGCACCAAAGATGGTTTGAATTGAGTCTTGCAATCTGTGCTGTTAAATACATTGAAGAAATTCAAAACGGCAATCTGACTGTAGAAGAATTTGTTTCAAAAACTGTAGAACAGATAAAAAAAGTGGATGGCAAACTACATGCATATCTTTCACTCAATGAAAATGCAATTGATCAAGCTAGAGAAATAGATAAGAAAATCGAAGCTAAAGAAAAGGTTGGCGCATGTTTGGGCATGCCAATTTCTATCAAGGACAATATGTGCGTAAAAGGAACGAAGACAACATGTGCATCCAAAGTACTGGAGGATTTTGTGGCCCCTTATGATGCAACTGTAGTATCGAAATTAAAGTCTGAAGATGCAATAATTATCGGAAAAACAAACCTTGATGAATTTGCTATGGGTTTGTCAACTGAATTTAGTGCGTACGGGCCAAGCAGAAATCCATGGAATACGGATTATGTGCCGGGTGGCTCTTCTGGAGGAAGTGCAGTGTCAGTCAGTGCACTAGAGTGTATTGCATCTCTTGGCTCAGATACAGGCGGTTCGGTAAGAAACCCAGCAAGCTTTTGCTCTCTTGTTGGGTATAAGCCCACATACGGATTGATTAGTCGTTATGGCCTGATTTCGTACTCCAATAGCATGGAACAGATAGGTCCTATAACAAAAACTGTCGAAGATACTGCCTTTTTGTTAAACATCGTTGCAGGTCAAGATCCTAATGATAATACAACCTTTGATAACAAATGTGAAGATTACACAAAAGATCTTGATGCGGGAGTAGAAGGTAA
>JBHIDF010000083.1:0-3210 GCA_046759945.1 Nitrosopumilaceae archaeon | reverse complement strand
GACGATCGGCCCGTGAAATACGACACTTCCTCTGCACGTTATTAACGTTTAACACAATAAAACAAGAATAATATGAACTGGTTTTAGTTGATCTGCCATGAACATTGATTTCAGCAAGGAAGAAAAAAACGGTCTCTATAAAGCAATATTTTCAAGAAGAGATGTAAGATCTCACTTTACTTCAAAACCAATAGATGATAAAATACTATCTCGAATTTTGAATGCTGCCCATCATGGTCCTTCTGTTGGATTTTCACAACCTTGGAATTTCATTTTAATAAAAGACATGAATACACGTGCAAAAATCAAGGAATCTTTTGAACAAGAAAAACAACAGTCATCATCTTTTGTGGAAGAACCCAGAAGAACAAAGTATCTATCACTAAAACTTGAAGGAATTTTGGATTCTGCTGTTAATATTTGTGTCACGTATGATCCCTCAAAGTTTGGACCTTTTGTAATAGGAAGATCTAGTATTCCAGAGACAGGTCTGTATAGTGTCTGTTGTGCGATTCAGAACCTCTGGCTTGCTGCAAGAACAGAAAATATCGGAATGGGGTGGGTAAGTATTCTGTCAAATGAAGTGCTCAAAAAAGTTCTTGATATCCCAGAACACGTTATTCCTGTAGCATACCTTTGCTTAGGTCATGTCAGCAACTTTGCAGAGAAACCTGATCTTGAAACTGTCGGCTGGCTTCCGAGACTAGACTTGAAAGATGTTGTTTATTTTGAAAAATGGAATCGTGTACAAGATGCCGCCTGGAAGCAGATTCGTGACATGATTGCAACAAATCTAGATTACGCTTAAATTGTTACAGGATATTTGTTTGCTGGGCTCGTGGCGCAGAGTCAACACGACGCGAAATATGGATAGCGCGGTAGCCTCCTAAGTTACAGGTCGAGGGATCGAAGCCCTCCGAGCCCGTTAATAAAAGCAAGACTACGAAAGCTGATTGATGAAACGGTATACCTTACTTTCAGGCAAAAGTAATCTTATGGTTTAGGTAAACCGTCTTTAAAATTTTCACGATATAATCTCCTTGGAAAATGTTTATCACCTGATCGCCATCTACATCTCTGACTCTAAATCGGTATTCGAAAGAACCATCTTCCCTGATGTCAGTCTTTGTGCTATGAACAAGTTCACCTTCTTGGTATATGGAAATCATGACAGAATGTCCTTCGACGGCATTGTCTACGTTTCCCCACACGAAAGCCCATGGCAGTTCGTTATGTGGTGGAATGTGCATCGGTACAACTTTCGTCTCTTGTCCGATTAAGCTGATAATTGGAACGATTTCCGTGTCTTGCGGTATGTCAGTCGGTAATGAAAAGAGGGTAAGAAACATTGCAGATAATACCGCTAAACTAGTAAGAGCCAAACCAAAGACTAATTTCATGTACCTTTTTTTCGGAAGTTAAATATTAAGATGGCGTGAGATTTGATTAAACAAAATGCAAGAAGAAAAACTAAACGACAGTTGTCTTTGTAGCTGTCACTTAGGAGGGGCGGTAAGCTGTCCTTCATGCAAAGCGAAGCACGAGGAAGATAGCTGTAAGTGCTGCTAATAGATTACTTCCTTGATTTACGTTTTGGTTTCTTTTGAGATCGGAGAGTTCTGAGTTTTGCAATCTCAATCTTGAGGTCTTCTATTTCTACCTGTCTACGTAAATTAGTAATCTCCTGTCTTAATCTCTCTACCTCTCCGTCGTTAATTTTGACCGTATCCCTCCGTTCAGCAGTCTGTTCCTCATGTTGGTTTTTGGCTTTATTCACTGAATTCGAGCCTGATTCAATGGTCGTTGTGGTTATTGAATAACTTTTGAAGAGTAGAATTGACTAGTTTTTTACATGTGCAGAATCGGAGCGATGCAGATAATCGGCACTTTTTTGTGCGATCCAACATATGAATGCCAGAAACCAAGTGATTCCGACAGCAATTAGCATAAGGAAATCTGTATTCTCAGGAAGGAGATGAATTAGATAGATTCCTGAAAGGACTGCGGCGAAAATAGATACTACAACCGTTGCTAGATGATTACGAAGATAACCCATATTCTACCTCAGAAATTTGACTGAATATAACGGTAATGACTAAAATGCAGTGTGAAAAAAAAGACTACTTTTCTATTTCTTCTCTCTGTTCCCATAATATCCTGGTCTTGGGACCTCACTTTGCAAAATCTTAATCTTCTCTACAAGTTCATTTCGCAGATCTCTGGCAACGCGTCTTACGGTTGGTCTTGGAACTCCAAGGTCAGCCACAACTTTGCTATAAATATCCTGCTTGTCCGTGAAACCTTTGTCAAGAAGAGAATTAATTGCGTCCTTAATGTTATTGCTTTGCGTGGAACGATTCACTGATCACCTTTTTTTGTTGCTCTATATAAGATTATTACTCTGTGAACACCTAAACTACAAAACGAATTTTATGATTTGAATCACTTATCAATAATCAAACTGTGCCATTTTGAATACAAAGTAATTTTCAAGCATCTATCATGTGACATGCACGAACTGGTGATGCAGGACAGATGTACGCCTAGAAAAACTCTTATTATTGAAGCCAAGGAGGAGGAAAATGACAAAAGCAGTAATTGAAACTAACTCAGGCCAAATAATTTTTAAACTACTTTCTGAAGTGGCGCCAGAAACAGTAAGAAATTTTGTCAAACTTGCAAAAAACTCTTTTTACGATGGCACGTTATTTCATCGGGTAATTCCCGGATTCATGATTCAAGGTGGAGACCCCAATACGAAGACAGCTGATAAAGCCAGCTGGGGAACAGGAGGTCCTGGTTATACCATAAAGGCAGAATTTAATTCCAAATCTCATCTTAGAGGGATAGTCTCCATGGCGAGAGCCACAGATCCAGACAGTGCGGGCTCCCAGTTTTTTATAGTTACTACTGACAGCCCCTTTCTTGATAGGCAATATACCGCTTTTGGCGAGGTTCAGGAGGGAATGGATGTAGCAGACAAAATAGTCAATTCGCCTAGAGACAAAAATGATTGCCCATTACAAGAAGCAAAAATCTTACGCATTACCATATCAGAATAGAATGAAAATTGCGTAAACTAATTTTACTCACAGTAACATTGATGATAATTTTGCCTACACCACAAGTACTTGCTCAAATAACTATTGGCATTCCAGCAGAACAAACTGTAGAGGTTTCAATTGACAAAGAAGGAAATGTTCATGTTGT
>JBHIDF010000082.1:0-3284 GCA_046759945.1 Nitrosopumilaceae archaeon | reverse complement strand
GTTGTTGAAGACATTGTTTTAAAATATGCTTAGGTTTTTTCAATGTTAGAACTAGCAATAGGAGCTATAATCATAGCACTAATCTTTGATTTCGTCAACGGTTTTAACGATGCTGCAAATTCAGTGGCTACGGTAATAGGCACAAGGGTTCTAAGACCTCTTCACGCAGTTGCACTTTCTGCAGCAGCAAATTTTGTAGGGCCCTTTGTATTTGGTGTAGCAGTTGCAGCTACAATTGCTAAGGGCATTGTCAGTCCAGAAGATATTACTATTTACATGATTATAGGAGGACTAGCAGGAGCCATAAGTTGGAGCACAATTTGTACATTCCTTGGTCTCCCGATATCAAACAGCCATTCGCTAATAGGAGGTATTATGGGTGGTGGTATTGCAGGACTCGGCTTTGAAAAACTGGTTTATGGTGGGCTACTGAAGGTTGGCCTTGGTATTGTTACGTCGCCAATTGGTGGAATGATAATAGGATTAATTTTTGCTACTGCGATTATTACCTTCTTTGCAAGACGACATCCATCAATAGTTAACAAAACCTTCGGCAGATTACAGTTAATCTCTTCTGGTTGGTTTGCTTTGACACATGGAGCAAACGATGGACAAAAAGTAATGGGGATCATTGTATTGATTTTATTCGCTGAGGGACTAATAACAGAATTTGAGGTTCCATTGTGGGTCATCTTTACAGCGGCTACTGCAATAGGTCTTGGGACCTTTGCCGGAGGCTACAAGGTCATAAGAACACTGGGATTGAGGGTCACAAGGTTAAAACCATATCAAGGATTTTCAGCAGAGACCGGCGGTGGTATCATTTTGGCAATCTTTGCAACCTTGGGAATTCCTGCTAGTACAACACATGCAATCACTGGTTCAATTATGGGTGCTGGTGCTGTAAGGAGAAAATGGGCCGTGCGATGGAAGGTTGGAAGGCAAATTGTTTTTGCGTGGATTATCACAATACCAGGAAGTGCCGCGATAGCGTACCTAAGCACATTAATCATTTCTATGTTCATCTGATTTGGAAGTAGATTAGAAGCGCCCCCGCCACAAAAAATCACAAATTCTAACTATTTTTGAGTCCCAAACATCTGTTCCGCTAGGCGTTCCGCTTTGGCGTTTCAGAATGTCCCTGATAAAACATTCAGTTGTATAGTGCGGTATGTCAAAACAGCAATACAGATCTGAGATGGGCATAATGGCCGATATCTTAGACGTAGCAATGGATGGAGGAATTCAAGGAGTAATTGTATCTGCCATATCAAGGCGGGCAAACCTATCACACTACGCAGTCCTTGACAAGTGTGATAGACTAGTAAGTGCAGGTCTAATAGACACAAGAAGAGATGAGAGAAATAGACTCTTCACAATTACTGAAAAAGGGATACAATTTTTCAGAGAATTCCAGAGGTTTCAGACACTAGTCCAGTCGATGAATCTAAGGTATTAATCAATGAAACAAGAAGTACGCCTTAGCGAAAGGGTAGACTATATTTCGCCAGAGGGGGGAATGCTTTTTGTAAGGATTGTATATATCCTCACAACGTTGGTTCGAGCGCCCGTCATAGCAATTGGTCTAATTCTAGTAGCTATTGCTCCGTCGATACAACAGACCTTTAGCTCAGTAAAGACACTTGATTTCACGATTTACGTCGATGGCACTACTCATGTCTTTTATGAGAGTGATGTCGACCCATTGGAACCAGATTTTACGGTAGAGCTCTTTGGGAACACAATAGATAACTTCGTAGCTCAAGACGAGAATGGCTTGTTGCTTTCTAGTCAAGTTGTTGATAGTACTGCTGTAATTCAGACATTAGGGGCGTCAGTCGTAAAGATCGATTACGACAGTAATGACATAGTTACAAAGGATGGAAAAATTTGGTCATTCCACGTAGACTCGCCTTATGATTACTCCTTGCTTATGCCAAAGAATACGGTGATCATAGGAATGAGTAATTATCCGTCAAGTCTGCAGATGGTTGATGAGCAGTCGCTTATTTTCTTACCAAGTGGACCGGTTGATATCAACTACTTCTTTGGAATTTTAGGATCAGCGCAAACAGCTACACTGGCAATAGAACAAGCAGAGAAGATAATTGATGAAATTAACAATCTAGGAGTCAGAACTCCTCTTGCAGAAGCTAAGCTCACAGAAGCCACGCTTGCTATTGATGAGGGAAAGTACTCTGATGCGGAGGTCCTTGCAAATGAGGCACGAAATTTGGCAAGTCAAGAACAACAGGCAGCTCTTTCAAATCAACAGTCATCTAATATTGTATTCATTTTGATAGGCGGTGGCATAGCAGCGGCATCGGGTGCGGCAGCATTCATGTACCAAAGAGCTAGGCGAGAAAAAGCGCGGGCAGTTACGGTAATTCAACCAACATATGAAAAGTACGAAACACTGGATAAAGAGACTATCTTTAGACTAAAACCCAATTTGCGTCAAGACGACAAAGAGATGGTTGAATTCATTGTTGAAAAAGGTGGACAAGTTTACGAAAGTGAGCTTCGTAAAAAGTTCCTTCAACCACGTACAACTATGTGGAGAGCAGTAAAACGACTTGAAAGAGAAGGTATCATAGAAATCGAAAAAAAAGATCAACAGAATCTGGTCAGGTTAAAGAAAAAGCTAGAGGGAGACCAATGAGACTTCAATCAATTGCCTTGATCATTTTGGTTCTAAGTATGGCGTTTACTACCGTTCCGCTTCAAGCTTTTGCTGAATCAGATCTTGAGCCATTAATTAGACTTGCAACACAGGCACGTGATCATATCAACGTAAGGCTTTCACAGCTAGGTGATATTCCAGATGAAACTTTACGGCTTTACGAACAAGGGGTGTCAGAAACTGAGGCGTTGGCAGAAGCAGTTGCACAAAATGACGTTTCGTCAGCGAGGCTACACTTTATTTCAGCAATGAAGGCATTCAAACAAGTTAGCTTCAACATATCTTCCCTATCTTCCTCAGCTCCTGCTTCACCCGCCCTAACAGATGTTTCTAGATTAAAAATTATGATTGACAGAATGGAACAAAAAGCAGAAACACTAAAAGCAATTGCTACCAAAAACAACGTCACACTAGATTTCACTGAACTTGATAGGTTGATTGATGCCGCGCGTCAAAGCTTGCAAGAAGGAAATTCTGATGAAGCAATAAAGATACTTTCTAGCGCAAGAGAGTTCTTAGCTGGGGCACATAATTCGCTTAGAGAGGCTGCTGATCAGAAATCATATGATAGGGCAAAACTTTTCGTTGAAAAACACATTGA
>JBHIDF010000081.1:0-3285 GCA_046759945.1 Nitrosopumilaceae archaeon | reverse complement strand
GATGACTTCAAAAGGAAACATGGAATCGATCTTTCCACTGATAAAACTGCAATGACTAGAATCAGAGAGGCTGGAGAAAAGGCAAAGATAGAGCTCTCATCAATAATGGAAACTGAGATCAACCTTCCGTTCATTTATCATGATCAATCTGGTCCAAAAAACCTAGAAGTAAAGCTTACACGAGCAAAGCTTGAGGAACTCACAAACCCGATAGTGGAAAAGTGCAGACCATCTGTAATGAAGGCCTTAGAAGACGCCAAGCTTTCGACTTCGGACATAAAGAAAATTGTAATGGTAGGCGGTCCTACAAGGATGCCACTTGTTAGAAAATTCTTATCTTCTGTGATAGGAAAAGAAGCAGAATCTGGTGTAGATCCAATGGAAGCAGTTGCCACGGGAGCTGCAATCCAAGCGGGAATAATAGCAGGAGATGTGGCCAGTGACATCGTACTTCTTGATGTTACACCGCTCACGCTTGGCGTAGAAGTCTTGGGTGGAGTGCGTGAAGCTCTCATTGAAAGAAACACAACAATCCCGACATCCAAAACAAAAGTCTTTACAACTGCTGCCGACAACCAAACAGCTGTGACCATACATGTTGTTCAAGGCGAACGACCGATGGCTGCAGATAATGTGTCACTTGGAAGCTTCAATCTAACTGGAATTCCTCCTGCACCAAGAGGGATCCCACAAATTGAAGTGAAGTTTGATATTGACGCAAATGGAATCATCAACGTAACTGCAAAGGATCTAGGTACTCAAAAAGAAGCGAAGATCACAATAGAGGCAAGTCAAAAACTATCCAAGGATGAAATTGAAAAACTGAAACAAGACGCAGAAAAATTTGCTGAAGAAGATAAAAAGAAAAAAGAAGAGGTTGAATTGAAAAATGAAGCAGAGAGCTATATCTATACTACCGAAAAACTTGTCAACCAAGACTTGAAGGACAAAATTTCACAAGAGCAAGGGATCAAGGTAACTGATGCAATGAAAGAACTAAAGGAAGTTCTTGACAAAGGATCTGCTGAAATAAGACCCAAACTTGACGCACTAAAAAAGATTGTAAACGAGATTTCTACCGAACTTTACAAAAAAGTGACTCCTCCTCCGGGTGCAGGCCAACAAACAGGAACAGGACCACAATCAGGTGCAAGTGGAGAACAAAAGCCTGACGAGGGTAGTCAAAGTACAAATCAAGAAAAGGACCAAGATAAAGCTGATAATAAATAAGTCGATGATTTATACGGCGAGAATAAGTAATAACTGCAAAACCTATGAGTGCAAAGCGAGATTACTACGAAGTTCTTGGCGTTTCTAAGAATTCGTCAGCTGAAGAAATTAAATCACAATATAGAAAACTAGCTCTAAAATTTCATCCCGATAAAAACAAGTCTCCAGAGGCTGCAGAACATTTTAAGGAAATTTCAGAGGCATATGCAGTGCTTTCTGACTCTGAGAAACGAGCAATTTACGATCAATATGGTCATGCAGGTGTTGAAGGAAAGTATAGTTCAGACGATATATTTCGCGGGGCGCGTGTCAACTTTGAAGACATCTTTAGTGGTTTAGGTGGTGGATTTGATTCTATATTTGAAACAATTTTTGGAAGAGGTGGATTCGGGGGATTTGGAGGATTTGGTAGACAAAGAGGAGCAGATCTAATCTATGAGACTACAATAACACTTGAGGATGTTCTAAAAGGAAAACGAGAAGAAATCGATGTTCAAAAAAACATTGATTGTGATACTTGTGGCGGTTCTGGTTGTGCACCTGGCACATCAATGAAGAGTTGTACTGTTTGCAATGGGCAAGGTCAAGTAAGATCCACACGTAGTATGGGATTTTCTACTTTCGTTACTGTTCAACCGTGCAATACATGTCGTGGGCAAGGAAAGGTAATAGAAAAACCATGTAATGTCTGCAAGGGACGAGGAAAGCGAAGAGGGACAAAACATCTTACTTTCGATATTCCCGCCGGTGTTGATAACGGTGACTATACAATCCCTGGGGAGGGTGAATCTGTAGACAATGGAATAAACGGTGATCTTATTGTCAGAGTTAGAGTTCTACCCCATCAGAAGTTCAAACGAGATGGAGCAGACCTGTTCTATGATCAAAACATTTCTGTAGTCGATGCTGCCTTGGGTACACATATTGCGGTTCCCACCCTTGACGGTGAAGAAAGAATCTCTGTTCAACCAGGTTCTCAACCTAACACAATAGTAAAACTGAAGGGAAAAGGCCTTCCTCGTCAAGGACATAGAGGTAGAGGCGACCAATACGTGAGGCTTGTAGTAAATATACCGACCAAACTGAGCAAACTTCAAAAAAAGATCTTAGAAGAATTTAGAGATACGCTTGATATCTGAAAGATCATCATCTAGAGAGCTAAAGATTGGTCTTGACGTAGACGGAGTTCTAGCGGATGTGATCGACGCATGGATTTCTTATAATAACAAGATAAGATCGCCCATTACAAAATCAGATATTTCAGATTGGAATTTCTGGGCTAAGTTACGTATTGGAAAATTTGATTTCTATAAAGAACTTTCGTCATGCTGGATGATGTGGGAGAAAATTCCCCCAACTGAATCACAGCTGCCACTTGCTACAAATGATATATCCAAAATCGGGACAGTAGACATAGTAACTGCAAGAGAAGAGTCAACCCATCCCTACGTGAAAAATTGGCTCAAGTCCAAGAAGATTCATTACTCAAAATATGTTGGGGTCCTTGAGGGATCAGAAAAAGCAAATCTTGATTACGATGTGTTTATTGATGATTCCCCAATAAATGCAAAGGAAATACTGGATGCTGGTAAATCTGTAATAATATACAACCAACCATGGAATCTCAGATTTGATGATCCTCGTGTAAAAAGAATTGATAAATTAAGAGACGCTGTTCCAATAATAAAATCAATTGAAAATCACCTAAGTGAATCATCTTGATGAAATAAATTATGAAGACTTTTTCAGACAGTCATTTTTTATCCACCAGTCTTACGCTTATCTGATGACCATCACGTATGTGTGACGTATGATTCGACTTTATCAATTCTGCAATCTTGACATCAGAAAAGTATTTCTCGTTATATCTCCCTAAAACTTTCTTACAATTGTAACAGTATATCTCTTTGAGCTTCAACTACTTACAAATTATAGTTTGGCAATATGTTTGTGTTTTTCAATTATTTCTTTGATATCAATAAAGACACTTATTCAGGAAGCTTAATTTCTTTCGTTGCGGGAGTCGCCTAGCCTGGTCAACGGCGTAAGGTTCAG
>JBHIDF010000080.1:0-3451 GCA_046759945.1 Nitrosopumilaceae archaeon | reverse complement strand
ATTATATGTCAATCACGATTTCATCTCAGAAATAACTTCTCTTACTCCTTCTTCATATGTAGGATATACGAAATCACAAAGCTTTGAAATTTTTTCATTTGATGTTCTAGTTGATGTGGTCAACAGCTTTACAAAATCTCCACCTAGTACAGCTTTTGCTAGAAAAACAGGAACCCCACCTGGACGTTTTACTCCAAGTTCGTCACACACAAAATTAACAAATTCTTTGAAAAGGGCAGGTTTGGAATCAGTAACGATAAATGATTGGTTGAAAGCATTCTTTTCTATTATAGAAATAAGCGCTGATACCACATCGTCAACGTGCACAAAACTTCTGTAGTATTCTCCCCCCTTTGGAAGCTTGAATTTACCATTCTTGAGTCTCTCGACTACAATCGATTTGAACCATCCCCCGTTTCCATAGACCTCTCCAAGATACACTACAGTAAACGGTATAGATTTCTCTTTGCACTCTGACTCTAGATATTTCTGGGCATCTAGACGTATCTTTGCGTATTCAGTGTGCGGATTCAATGGTGTTTTCTCATCAATAACGTTGTTCGTATCACCAAAAACTCCAAGTCCTGATACGTAGATGAAAGACTTTGTTTTGTTTTTTACAAGATTGAATAAGTTGAGAGGACCATCATAATTAACACCCTTTAGAACTTTTTTGTTCTTTTCCATTGGGGGTGCAGCTGCTAAGTGATAAACAACATCATATTGTTCGTCAGGAATTATAAAGTCTGCATAAGTCAGGTCTCCTGGTATCGATTTCACTGATGGATTTTGAATATTTCCTGAACGAGTAATACACGTGACTGAAACTTCTCTATCTACTAATTTAGATACCAATCTAGATCCTATGAACCCTGTTGCACCAGTTACAAGTGCTTTCAACAGATTAAAAAATTACAATTGTAACTTAAATGGATAGTGCCGGTTGAATAACTTTCTGTAACAAAATCTGGCAGCCATTTTCAAATAAACTTAAAATACTATCTAAAAATGATCTAGGATACGATGGCTGGTCCTGATCCTTGGAAGAATGCGTTAAAACAATTAGATGATGCTTGTAAAATATTAAAAATCGATAAAGGAACTCGTGATTATTTAGCACAACCAAACAAGTTCTTGCGGGTAAAAGTTCCCGTAAAGATGGATAACGGAAAAATTCGTGTCTTCACCGGTTTTAGAAGTCAGCACAACAACGACAGGGGACCATACAAAGGTGGCATTCGTTACTTTGATCCAAAAGGTGGGGTTGAATACATGGAACATGAGGTGTTGGCACTTTCTGCATGGATGACATGGAAATGTGCAGTAGTTGACATACCACTGGGGGGTGGTAAGGGTGGAATTTTTGTTAATCCAAAGAAAGAGAAGATAAGCTCAGCTGAACTTGAAAGAATTACGCGCAGATTTGCATTTGCATTATCAGAAGTCATTGGGCCAGAGAAAGATATTCCAGCCCCAGACGTTTACACTACTGGAAAAGAAATGACGCAGATAATGGACACGTTCAGTAAGTTACATGGCGTTAGACATCTACCTGGTGTGATCACAGGCAAACCACTCACACTTGGTGGCTCATTAGCTAGAAATGTTGCTACAGGCTTGGGATGTGCATACTGTGTTAGAGAAGCTGCAAAAGCAATTAAGCTAAAGCTACGCGGTGCTAAGGCCGTAATTCAAGGATATGGAAACGCAGGAACATTTACTGCTGAGTATCTAGAGAAGATGGGCACAAAGGTAATTGCAGTCAGCGATTCTAGAGGCTCCATAATTAATCCCAAAGGACTGAATTCTAAAAAAGTTCTAGATTACAAAAATAAAAAAGGAACAGTAGTTGGCTATCCAGGAAGTAAAAAGATATCCACCGAACAACTACTCACTACAAAGTGTGATGTACTAATTCCAGCGGCTTTAGAGAACCAAATTGATGCAAAGATTGCAAAAAAGATCAAATGCAGAATTATTGGAGAAGCAGCAAACGGTCCTACGACACCAGACGCAGATCCAATTCTTTACAAGAAGAAGATCATTGTTATACCTGATATCTTGGCAAACTCTGGCGGCGTCTGCATCTCATATTTGGAATGGGTCCAAAACAACATGGGATACTATTGGACGTTTAATGAAGTAGCAAAGAAGATGGAACAAAATATCACACGTGGTTTCAGGGATATTTTGGCACTTTCAAAGAAGCACAAAATTGACATGCGCAGGGCAGCCATGGTTTTGGCTGTGAGCCGAGTAGTGGAAGCATTCCAGACACGAGGCCTATGGCCTTAGAATGGAAAAATCTGTTTTTATAAACTAGAATTAATGAAAAATGAGGTATGCTGTCTATTCGGTACTAAATGAGGACCCACAGGAACAACTTTTTGTGACGTTCGGATTGTTTATTTTGAATCCCGAACCCATCAAACTTTCAACGTAATCGACATTTGCACCTTTTAGATAATCGATACTGTAGCTGTCTATTAGCAATTTCACTCCATGTTCTTCGATTACCATATCGTCCTCTTCTTTTTTTGTTTCAAAACCCATTCCATAAGACAGTCCAGAACAGCCACCACCCTGAACATAGACTCTGAGAAATTCTGGATGTTCTTTCTCTTCTTTAATGAACTCAGCAATTTTCTCTGCTGCCTTAGGCGTGACCGTGATCAATTTTGTAGCCTTGGTTTCACTCATTATGACTGGCATTCTCTCTCCAAATTATAATAAGGTTTTCATACCCAACCTATTCGGTTTTCAATAAAAGAGATTAGGACAAGCTTACTTTTTCGACTTGTTTACAAATGCAGTCATTCGCTCAGTTCTGTCAGGATGAGTAAAGCAGTTTCTCCAGGCCGATAGCTCAAGGGCAAGACCAGTATCAAGATCTGCATTTCTGCCGGCATTAATTGCTGCCTTTGCCATTCGAACACCCATCTTAGAATTCTTTGCTATCATCTCTGCCATTTTTTTTGCTTCATCCATCAAGTTTGGTAACTCTACTACTTGATTGACGAGTCCTATCTCCATTGCATCTTCAGCTTTGACAGCCCTACCAGTATAGATGAGTTCTTTTGCTTTTGCAACTCCTACTATTCGCAAAAGTCTTTGAGTTCCCCCCCAACCAGGTGGGATTCCTATTGTAACTTCTGGCTGGCCCATCTTTGCGGTGTTTGACGCAATTCTGATATCACAAGCCATCGCAAGTTCGCACCCGCCACCTAGTGCGTAACCATTGACTGCAGCTATGGTCGGTTTTGAAACATTCTCAACTGTAGCAGTCAAGAGCTGACCTAGCTTTGCATATTCTTCTGATTCATCAGGTGAAATTTTTGACATGTATTCAATATCTGCTCCAGCAGAAAACGCCTTTTCACCTTCACCAGTCAGGATGATGACTTTTACTTCTTGATCTTTGTCAAGGTCTTTGAAGGTAGATATGAGATCC